>JAUMWZ010000148.1 GCA_030529405.1 Bacteroides sp.
TAGCTGAAACTCACATCGTGAGAGAAGGAGATAGAAAGGTAACTATCGAATACATCAAGAATATGCAATATTGGGATAAACTTAAATAGTTATATTCTCATAGAACAATAAAATTGTTACTTGTCTGCCACTATTCATTGCTGAAAGGCTTTGTATAGTGGCAGATTTTTTTTATTCATATACTCTCATCTGTAGTTTCTAGGTTATTCGTTTATCTAGATATGATTAGCTATTTATTGTTTATTGGGCTTCTTTTGAGCTATTACTTATGGTTTTTCTAATAACGAGAAGATGTAGTGTTGGCAGGTTTGTATAGACCGATTTTTGATTTATTATAATGCTATTTAGGCATTTATGTCTGTTGGTATATTATGTAATAGTATCTTGTTTTTAGATTATATATTATTTCCAAATCAGATATATATACTTTGTTTTGAAACTGTATACTGTTTCTAATCAAATTGTATATCGTTTGAAAACACAGTGTTTTATGGCTTATGAGGAAAAATAGTGTTAGGATATAGAAGTCTTATTACTGCATAACTCGTTGAAATTAAAAAGGCGATGAAATCAATCTTCATCGCCTTTTTAATGTATTACTATACGTTGCTTTTTTATTTAATTCTAATTGTCTTGAAAGCCAAGTATGCTTTATGAATGGTAAATAGTCCAACTATTATGAAGAAACCACTAACTCCGTAAACTCCAAGATATTTGTATATAAATCCATAAAACCAGCCTAATCTCACTTCTTCTCCTTGATGCTCTAGAGATGTTATATGGAAGTACTTATTATATGAATGTGCTAAGAATAATACTCCTAATAGTAACAGACCTATTGTCTTCAATATAGGAATGACGTTTTCTTTCCACTTATTTTTGGTTGGCGAATTCATAAGCTTTCTATTTTTGGAGTATTTTTATACTAACTTGTTCGTGTTGAAGTCTGGAAAGACAACAGACGGATTGAATCTCTTTGCTTCTTCAAAGTCCATAAGTGCATACGACATTATTATCACTGTGTCGCCAACTTGTACTTTTCTTGCCGCAGCACCGTTTAAGCATATCTTTCCTGAACCTCTTTCTCCCTTTATGATGTATGTTTCAAATCGTTCTCCATTGTTGTTGTTTACAATGTGGACCTTTTCTCCTGCTATCATATTTGCAGCATCTAACAGGTCTTCATCAATCGTAATACTGCCCACATAGTTAAGATTTGCCTCTGTAACCTTTGCACAGTGTATTTTTGATTTCAAAACCTCTATCATCATTTTTCTAAGTTCTCCTTATTTATTTTGTGTATGTAATGTTGTCTATCAATCTTGTGTTTCCGCAGAAAGCAGCTATGCAACCAACGGCAGATTTAGTGTCTTCCCATTTATTGATGCTTTGCAGTGTGTTAGAATCTACTATGTCAAAGTATTCAAGTTTTAATATGTTGCTCTTTGATATTTCTGATTCTACAAACTGTCTGACCTCCTCGACTTTGCTATCTTTTACTTTTTCCAGACTCTCTTTTAATGTCTTGTATATCAACAAAGCCTCTTTTCTCTCTCTTTCGTCAAGTCTTGTGTTTCTGCTACTCATAGCAAGTCCGTCAGGTTCTCTAACAATAGGGCAGGGAACAATCTCAATATTGTATTTTTCCTTTTCTACCATTGTTTTTATTATAGCTAACTGCTGATAGTCTTTCTCTCCAAAATATGCCTTGTTCGGTTTTACTGCATCAAATAGTTTGCTCACTATCTGACAAACTCCATTAAAGTGTCCCGGTCTGAAATAACCCTCCATCACGGTGTCTAGCGGTGGATAGCTAAACGAGCGAGTATCTTCTTGAGGATACATCTCCTCAACCGAAGGCGCAAATACTATATCTGCCCCGCACTTCTCTAATAGCTGGCAATCAGCCTCTAAAGTCCTCGGGTATTTATCTAAATCTGACTTGTCGTTAAACTGTGTAGGGTTTACAAATACACTAACTACAGTTAAGTTTCCATCTGTATAGCATTTGCGCACCAACTCTGCATGACCTGCATGTAGTGCTCCCATTGTTGGCACAAAGCCTATATTTCTATCTGAGTTTGACATAGCTTTCAATTCGCTTTGTAAACTACTGATAGTATGTACAATCTTCATTATTAAGTTACTTTTTACTGTTAATATCCTGAAAAATCTCCGCAAATTAAAGTAATAAATTACACATAGAGAAGTAAAGACATATATAATATGCTTTTTTTTTTATACCTTTGCAAGAAATAAAATATCAGTAAACCAAAATTATGGCAAAAGCAAATAGAGTTTTATTTATAACGCAAGAAATTACACCCTATGTGCCAGAAAGCGATATGTCGTTAATAGGTAGGCACCTGCCACAGGCTATTCAAGAAACAGGAAGAGAAATAAGAACTTTTATGCCTAAGTGGGGTACAATCAACGAAAGAAGGAATCAACTTCATGAGGTGATTAGACTTTCAGGTATGAACCTTATTATTGACGATACAGATCACCCTCTAATAATAAAAGTGGCATCTATACAAGCCGCAAGAATGCAAGTGTATTTCATTGATAATGATGAATATTTTCAAAATAGGCTCTTGACAACTGACGAGGAAGGAAAAGAGTATGAAGATAATTACAGTAGAACAATTTTCTATGCAAGAGGTGTGCTCGAAACAGTGAAAAAACTAAGATGGTGTCCAGATGTAGTTCATTGCCACGGTTGGATAAGCTCTTTAGCTCCGCTATACATAAAGAAAGCATTCAAAGACGACCCTTCGTTTAGAGATACAAAAGTGGTATTCTCGCTATACGGTAAAGAGTTGCAACAAGAATTTCCTAAAGACTTTGCAAACAAACTGCTGTTGAAAGGAATATCAAAGAAAGATGTTGCAAACTTGAAAGAACCAATAGATTATGATGCACTATGTAAACTTGCCATCGATTATAGCGACGGTATAATACAAAACAGTAAAGAAGTAAGTGCAGAAGTGTTGGAATATGCCAAGAACAGTGGTAAGCCTTTCTTAGAATATCAAGAAGAAAATTATTCAGAAGCATGTAGCGATTTCTACGACAAAGTGTGAGAAACGGAAGCAGAATAATCCATGCAATAAATACCCCAAATACATTCAAATATGAAAACTAAATTCTCCATAGTAGCTTTAATGCTCATTGCTTTCTTCAGTTGTGATGATAATACAGGAGGAATGGGCTTTAATGTGTTGCCAGAAAAAGATAACAAAGTTGTAGGCAAACAGACTTTTTTTGATGTATCTACATCTACAATAAAAGCGGGCAAATCTGTTTCTACATCAGATGTTGGATATGTTGGAAGATTGCTAGATGAAAACATCGGAGAATATAGCGCAAGCTACATGACAGAAATGTATTGTGCCAAAGGACTTAAATTTCCAGAAACATACAAAGCATATGATAAGAATGGGGTAGAAGTAGACCCTGACAGCCCAAACGCTGTTAGAGGAACAGGAAGAATGACCACAAAAGCGGACGAGAATATAACCCTTCTTTACGATGAAAATGGAAATATTACTGGCAATATAGCAGAAGTTCAGTTCATATTGTGGTATGAAAAATATTATGGCGATAGCTTGGCTACAAACAATGTCGGTATATATGAGTTGAATAAAAAGGTTTCTGCAGACGAAAAGAATAGCACAGACATAAATCCAGAAAACTATTATTCTGAGCAAGATCTTTTAGGAAGTCAGACATTTACTGCTGTAGACTTTACTCAAGAAGCTAAGGAAAGAGAAAAATCTCAACTCATTCCTAGGGTTGTTATACGTTTAGATTCAGACAAAGCAAAGAAACTTGGGGGTAGAATAGTATCTGCTGCAAGAAAGAGTCCTAAAGGATTGAATAATGATATATTCAACGATGTGCTAAAAGGTATATACGTAAAGAATAGAATGGGTAGTCAAGCAGTTATCAGTGTAGATATAACTCAGTTAGTAGTTGGGTTCCGTTGCCACCATGTT
>JAUMWZ010000149.1 GCA_030529405.1 Bacteroides sp.
AGTGGGACTTGGCTTTCCTTACAGGTACTATCCGTACTAACGGTGGAGAGAGTGGCTCGGGCGAATGTTCTGTTTATATGACAGACACAGAAGATTTCGACGGAATAGAAAGCGCGGAAGAGTTTCTTGAACAAGACTTTCTTTGGAAGAAAGATGAGCCATTAAGAACATACATCATCAGAGGCCAACACGGAGCAGGTGGACCAAAGTCTAAGGTTCTTTCAGTAAATCCACTACTAGGATTTGGCGGATACTACAAAATGGAAGCAGGAGAAGGAGGTCACAAATTCACTGTTTCTAAAAACATTTACATCGTGAAACTTGCACAAGGAGATGAGTATGTTAAGATACAATTCATTGACGTAGCAGGAAAAGACAAGAAATTCGGCAACGTACAGTTCAGATACAAATTCATCAATGCTAAGGGAAAGAACAGCTATAAGCCTACTCCAGCGAAAGAAAACGAACTTATCATAAGAGGAGAAAAGGACAAACCGCTTTCTGCAATTATAGAAGGAAAAGACCTAAGCAAAATTACTAAGCTAGTTATCAAGGGTAGAGCAGTAAAGCAAGACGACTTAGTACTTATTGGTACAAAGATGCCTAAGGTTAAAGAACTAGACCTTTCAAGTGCATCATGGGCTGTTGGCGAAGACGAAAAAGGATTCAAAGACAACAAAACAATTAGCAAAGTTATCTTACCAGAGAATATGACAGCGGTAGGAAGAGGTCAGTTAGGATACACAGGTTTGGAAGAAATCGTATTCACTGGCAACAAGCTAAAAAGAGTAGCATCAGGTGGTTTCGCTTTCTCAAAAAGACTAAAAAGCGTGAAACTTCCTAACAGCTTAGAGACTTTGGAAGAACAAGCATTCCACAGCAATGATTCTTTGAAATCGTTTACTGCACCTGCAAGTCTAGAACTAATACCACAAGAATGTTTCTACGGTTGCTTACTTTTAGAGAAAGTAGAACTTCACAAAAATGTTAGAAGACTTGGTGTAGGTTCTTTCTACAAATGTTACAAATTAAAGAACATTGTTCTTCCTGAGAAGATAGAGGTTCTACCAAAAGAATGTTTTTCTTTCTGTGAAGGCTTAGAAACAGTAGAAATAAAAGGAGCTATAAAAGAAATTGGAGAAGATGCATTCTTTAGAACAAACAACATAAAGAGCATAACATTCGCATCTGCAAAAGCTCCAGAAACTTGTCATGCTGATGCGTTCAACTTCTTATGGAGCCGTCAAAGAAGTAATGGTGAATTCATGATGAAAGATTTCAAATTCATTGTTCCTAAGGGTAGCAAAGAGGCTTACATTGCTAAGATACCAGGATTTGATGCTACAAAACACGCAAGCCGTATAGAAGAAAAAGAGGATAAAAAATAAACAAAAACAATAAATGAATATACTTAGCAGATTAGGTATATCAACCGTTGTCTTCACTGCTTTTGCACTTGCATCTTGTGGTGAAGACAATGGTGCGTTAATAGACAACGTTGAAAAAGATATACCAAAAGAAGAATTTCAAAAGAAAGAGGCAGTAATATCTTTCTTGACTTCACAGATAGACAAGATTAACCCAACCTATGCACCGGAAGTATTTTACAGAGAGGTGGTGGGCAACACAGAGGTAGATGAGTTAAAGAAAGAGATGTGGCAAAACTGGGCTAAGGCAAACACAGAGCGCATGAGCCAATTAAGCGAATGGCACTTTGAAATTATGAGTACACGATTTGGTGGTGGCTCGTCGGGCGGAGGAACTGGCAACTCTCGTGAGATGATATGGAACATACCAGAAGAAGAGGTAATGCCGATATATACCTTAGCAAAAGGAGAGCAACCAGCAGAGGGCTACCCAATGATTATAAACCTTCACGGTGGTGGTTCATACCCTAACACACCCGATGCTCACGGCTCGAGTGTGAACAGAGAGGAATATGCATCGGCACAAAGGCTTGCCCGCACATACGAAGATGCACCTTCGTTCTACTTCGTTCCACGTATGTCTGACGACAGAAAAGGACGTTGGCACTATATGCCTCAACGCTTTGTTTACAGAAAAGCCTTCCAAATGGCAGTGCTTAGCGGTAAAGTAGATGCTAACAGATACTACCTAACGGGTGTGTCAGAAGGTGGATACGGCACACTTCGTGTTTCTCTATTTATGCCAGACTATTTCGCAGCCGTTGGAGTTCTTGCCGCAGCAGACAACCCAAACAGTACGGCTGTAAACTTGAGAAACCTACCATTCAGAATGGAAGTAGGCACAGAAGACAACGGATATAGCAGAAACTTGTATGCCTTCCGTTGGCAAGATAAGATGAAAGAGCTAAAAGCAGAATCGCCAAACGACTACACGCATGTTGTAAAACTGCAAGAAGGTAGAGACCACATAGGCACAAGATACCTTGACACAACTCCGTGGATGGTTAAGTTTAAGCGCAACACATATCCTGCTCACGTAACATACGAATACTACAATATTCACCCAAGCAGTCTGCCATGGCAAGGCGGATACAGTGACGGAGTGTATTACTTAGACTTCAGAAAGCTAACGACAGACAGCAACAAGTCAAGAATGCTTATTGACGTGGTGAAGTCGGGCAACACATACACTGTAAAGACAAGCAACACAGAGGGCAGTGTGTCGGGTCAATTAGGTATATACCTAAAAGATGTAGACTACAACAACGATGTAGTGGTGGTACACAACGGCAAGGAAGTGTTCAAAGCGAAGGTGAAAAACAACAGAGGTGTTGCTATGGAAAGTATAGCTTTGTTTGGCGACCCAGAGAGAGTATTCACCGCCAAAGTGAACATAAAAATTTAACTACTTACACAAGGTTTGTACAGAAACATCACACAGACATAAACCTTGCTAAGAGATACTTAGATTTAGCATAAAAAGATAGCGTGGTTAGAAAGGGAACACTTTCACACCACGCTATCTTCATTATTTGGCTGTTATTTGGTTGCCTACGATTTGTTTGCACGTTTTCTTTCGTGCTCGTCGAGTATAACCTTTCTCATACGCATAGACTTAGGAGTTATCTCCACATACTCGTCTTCTTTTATATACTCAAGAGCCTCCTCCAACGAGAAAATCACTGGTGGAATTAGTCTTGCTTTATCGTCTGCTCCCGAAGCACGCATATTAGTAAGTTTCTTAGACTTTGTCACATTTATAATAAGGTCATTATCGTGTGAGTGTTCGCCAACCACTTGTCCTGCATAGACTTCTTCTTGCGGATTGATAAAAAACTTACCTCTATCTTGAAGTTTGTCTATTGCATATGCAAATGCTGTTCCGCTCTCCATAGCTATAAGGCTACCGTTTGTTCTTCTCTCAATATCTCCTTTATACGGTTGATAACACTTAAATCTGTGTGCCATTATAGCCTCGCCAGCAGATGCAGTAAGCACGTTTGTACGCAATCCTATGATACCACGTGAAGGCATATCAAACTCAAGGTTTACCCTCTCGCCTGCTGTTTCCATCTTTAGCATCTCACCCTTACGACGAGTAACCATGTCGATCATCTTGCTTGCATACTCCTCAGGCACGTTTATAGTTAGTTCCTCAATAGGCTCGTTGCGCACTCCGTCAATTTCTTTGTAGATAACCTGTGGCTGACCAACCTGTAACTCATACCCCTCTCTACGCATAGTTTCTATTAACACAGAAAGGTGTAGCACACCACGACCCGACACAATCCACTTTCCATCTTCTTCACTCTTAGCCACCCTTAACGCAAGGTTTTTATCTAATTCCTTGGTAAGTCTGTCGTGTATGTGTCTTGACGTAACAAACTTACCGTCTTTACCAAAGAAAGGAGAGTCGTTAATAGTAAACAGCATACTCATCGTTGGTTCGTCAATAGCGATCGTTTGCAACTGTTCCGGATTTTAAAAGTCGGCAAAAGTGTCGCCTATCTCAAAATTGTCTATTCCT
>JAUMWZ010000150.1 GCA_030529405.1 Bacteroides sp.
ATTGATTTTCAGACTATATATAGTCTATCTCTTGGTTGTATATGCTTTACTTTTATCTTTTTTATGTTGTTTAGAAAAGTTGTTTTCTATCTTGTGTGTTCGATATAATATTACACTCCCTAACAATGTTACTTCTGCCACACACAAATGACTGTCTGTTTTTGCTCTGATATTATCCATAAAAACTTTTATAATTGCTTTGTATATACCTTATAAAGTGTAAATTTGCAGACTTAAAAATCAGTAAGGTTTTACCATACATATTTGTGTGGAGTTATTAGATAAATATTTCTTAATTCTATGTTAGACAAATTTTTTAAGCTAAAAGAGCACAACACTAATGTGCGTACAGAACTTGTGGCAGGTGTTATTACCTTCCTTACTATGTCTTATATCTTAGTGGTCAATCCAAACATTCTTAGTGCGGCAGGAATGGATAGGGGAGCATTGTTTACTGCTACCGCTATTGCCAGTTTTGCAGGTACTTTGTTTATGGCTCTTATTCCTAAACTTCCTATTGCACAAGCTCCAGGAATGGGACTAAACAGTTTTTTTGCCTTTACAGTGGTGTTAGGACTTGGGTATAGTTGGCAAATGGCGCTTACAGCAGTGTTTATTGAGGGAATAATCTTTATCCTTCTTACTGCCTGCAATGTTCGAGAAATGATTGTAAACGCTATACCTACCAGCATAAAAGATGCTATTCCTGTGGGTATTGGTCTATTCATAGCACTTATAGGAATGAAGAATGCAGGCATAGTTGTAGGCAATGAACATACACTTGTAGCTATGGGCGACCTTAGCGATAGAAACATTTGGGTGGCAGCATTAGGGCTTTTCATAACAGCAGTATTGTTTATTAAGAATGTTCATGGTTCGTTCTTGATTGGTATATTGGTTTCTACTGTCTTTGCTGCCTTTTTAGGACTTGTAGAAATGCCTAAAGACGGATTCTTTTCTTTACCACCAAGCATAGAACCAATATTCTTTAAGTTTGATTTCGATAATATATTCACTTTTGAGATGCTTATAGTTGTGTTTACATTCTTGTTTGTAAACTTGTTCGACACTATTGGTACACTTCTAGGTGTAGCATCAAAAGCAAACTTAATAGATAAGAATGGCAACTTCCCTCAAATCAAAAAAGCTCTGTTTGCAGACGCTTTGGGAACAACAGTAGGTGCAATTCTCGGAACAAGTACAGTTACTTCTTATGTGGAAAGTACTTCTGGTGTGGCTTCAGGCGGTAGAACAGGATTGACAGCACTATCTACTTCTGTGATGTTCTTACTATCGTTGTTGCTTGCTCCTATATTCCTTATGGTGCCAGCAGCAGCTACTTCGCCTGCACTTATCATAGTGGGATTGTTTATGGTCAGTGCAGTTGTTAAGGTAAACTTCGATGATTTGTCAGAGTCTATACCTGCATTCTTGACAATAGTGATGATGCCTTTCACATTCAGTATAGCTCACGGTATCGTTTACGGTATGATATCATTTGTGTTGATAAAGGCTTTGAGCAATAAGTTTAAGAATATATCTGTAACAATGTGGATTATATTTGTATTCTTCTTGATAAAACTTCTTCTAGAAGCAAATCACGTCATCTAATAAACTTATACGCCAAAATAAAATAAATATACTCATACCTTGTTGGCACTGCACTTGTGCCGACAAGGTATGTTTTTATAAATTAAAACGCATAAAGCTATGTATTCAAAGATAATATCGAACAGTTTAGGCATTGCAGCTAAAGATGTTCAAAGTACAATAAGCCTGCTTGAAGGTGGAGCAACAATACCTTTCATCAGCAGGTATCGTAAAGAGATGACAAACGGTCTTAAGGAGGTAGAGATAGAACGTATAAGCAATAGCTTAGATGCTATTAAAGAAACAGAAAGGCGTAAACAAACGATATTAGAAACTATTGAGGAGCAGGGAAAACTGACACCGGAGCTAAGGCAGAGAATAGAAAACTGCTGGGATAAGTCAGAACTTGAAGATATTTATCTACCATACAAACCAAAACGAAGGACAAAAGCTGAAATTGCAAAGTCTTTAGGACTTGAAAGTCTAGCAAATATAATTCAGAAACAAAGTAATAACAGTTTAGAAGTAGAGTGTATACGGTTTGTAAAAGGGGAGATAACAACCTCAAAACAAGCTATTGACGGTGCGTGCGACATCATTGCTGAAAGGGTTAGCGAGAACGAACGTGTGAGAAATACAGTAAGAAATATTTACAGAAGAACTGCTACCATTTCTGCCAAGATTGTAAAAGGAAAAGAGGAAGAGGGTAGTAAATTTGCCAACTATTTCAACTTCTCAGATAAGCTAAGTAGGTGTTCTTCTCATAAAATTCTTGCCATTCGCAGGGGAGAAGCAGAAGGAATACTCAAGGTTTCTATATCAATAGATGATGAAGAAGCAATGCAACACATTAAAAGAATGTTTGTAAAGGCAGACAATGAACTATCTAAGTGTGTTGAACGTGCGGTAATTGACGGTTACAAAAGACTTATTAAGCCGTCAATAGAGAATGAGTTTGCTCAGCTTTCAAAAGAAAAAGCAGATGATGAAGCTATTGTTGTGTTTCATGAAAACCTTAAACAACTTCTTTTAGCACCTCCATTGGGAAGCAAAAGAATACTTGCTATCGACCCAGGATATAGAACAGGTTGCAAGATAGTATGCTTGGACGAGAAAGGCAATCTATTACACAATGAGAATATATATCCACATCAGCCAGTGAATGACAAGACTTCGGCATCAAAAATCAGAAAGATGATTGAAGCATACAATATAGATGCCATCGCCATTGGTAACGGAACAGCCAGCAGAGAAACAGAAAACTTCATCAAATCAATGTCTTTCAATAAGGAAGTGTTAGTCTTTGTGGTTAGCGAGCAAGGAGCATCTATCTATTCAGCATCTAAGATTGCACGAGAAGAGTTCCCTGATTATGACGTAACTGTACGTGGTGCAGTTTCTATAGGACGTAGATTGATGGACCCATTAGCTGAGTTAGTAAAGATAGAGCCTAAGTCTATCGGCGTAGGACAGTATCAACACGATGTGGACCAAACCAAATTGAAGAAAGCACTAGAACAGTGTGTGGTCAATTGCGTAAACCTTGTCGGGGTAGATGTAAATACGGCAAGCAAACATCTACTTACTTATATTTCTGGATTGGGTAATCAGTTGGCTCAAAATATTGTTGATTACATAACGGACAACGGTAAGTTTACTTCAAAAGAAGACATAATGAAGGTCAAACGTATGGGAGCTAAAGCTTTTGAACAATGTGCAGGCTTTCTTAGAATAGCCGATGCTAAGAACCCATTAGACCGCACTTCTGTTCACCCAGAGTCTTACCATATAGTAGAGCAGATGGCTTCTGACTTGAATTGTAGCATTGAGCAACTGGTTAAGGATAAATCACTTAGAGATAGCATAGATATAAATAAATATGTAAGTGGTAATATAGGACTTCCAACACTTAAAGACATAATGGAAGAACTTAATAAACCCGGCAGAGACCCACGTAAAGAAATAAAAGTGTTTGAGTTTGATTCTAACATAAGAAGTATATCGGACTTGAAAGTGGGAATGGTGCTTAACGGCATAGTAACTAATATTACAAACTTCGGGGTATTTGTAGATATAGGCATAAAAGAGAATGGACTTGTTCATATTTCAGAATTATCTGACCACTATGTGTCTTCTCCTTCTGATGTGGTATCTATAAATCAAGCGGTAACAGTCAAGATTTTAGAAGTAGACACAGCAAGGAGCAGAATTTCTTTGAGTATGAAGTGATTCAACAGCTTGTTTACCTTGTATGAAAGCTATATTTAAGCCATTTCTAATCTGTATATACTTTACTTTCAAAC
>JAUMWZ010000151.1 GCA_030529405.1 Bacteroides sp.
CAACTCAACTGTATATTGTTTGTTTTTCAGTTATATTTTCACAGAAAAATCACTGTATATCATCTGTTTAGCGGTTCTGTATTACCTTCTCGTATATTCCTCTTACTTTCAGTCCTACATCTTCCCACTTTATGTTGTCTACCTCTTTCTTTCCTTCCACCTTCAAGTACTCATACATTGCGGGGTAAGTACATATTGAATATATAGCATCAGCCATTGCGTGAATGTCCCAATAGTCTGTTTTTATACATTTATCTAATATTTCGGCACAACCAGACTGCTTTGAGATGATGGTAGGCACGCTACACTGCATTGCCTCAAGTGGAGATATTCCGAAAGGCTCCGATACTGATGGCATAATGTAAACATCACTTGCCTTTAACATCTCATACACTTGGTTGCCTTTCATGAAGCCTGGAAAATGAAATCTATCTGCAATACCACGACGGGCAACTAAACGTATCATCTCATTCATCATATCTCCACTTCCTGCCATTACAAATCTTACGTTTCTTGTACGGTGAAGAACCATCGCAGCAGCCTCTACGAAATACTCAGGCCCTTTTTGCATTGTTATTCTGCCAAGGAATGTTACAACCTTTTCCTTATCATTCTTCCTTGGAACAATACTTTCAATCTCCTCAGAAAGAGGTGAAACAGCGTTGTGAACAGTAGATACTTTGCTCGGATCTTGATGATATTTGTGGATTACAGTCTGCCTCGTGAGCTCACTAACACACATTATATGGTCGGCATAGTCCATACCGTTTTTCTCGATAGCATAGACTGTGGGATTGACATTACCTCTACTTCTGTCGAAATCCGTAGCGTGCACGTGGATAACTAAAGGCTTTCCAGAAATGTTTTTTGCATGTATTCCTGCTGGATAAGTAAGCCAGTCGTGCGAGTGGATTATATCGTAGGTCTGTTGTCTTGCTACAACTCCCGCCACAATAGAATAGTTGTTTATCTCTTCATGCAAGTTTTCGGGATATCTTCCAGAGAATTCAATGCAGCCAAGTTCATTGGTGTTGATGTATCTAAAGTCGGCATATATTTTATCTCTTAACTCATAATATAGCTGTGGACTCATATAACTTCCAACTTTATCTTGCACTTGCTCCCAACTGACATCTTTCCACACTACTGGTGTGCTATTCATTCCTATTATATTAAGGAAGCTTTGGTCTTCATCTCCCCATGGCTTAGGAATACAGAAAGTTATTTCCATATCTTTTTGCTCTGCCATTCCCTTGGTAAGTCCATAGCTTGCTGTTCCCAATCCTCCTAATATGTGCGGAGGAAATTCCCACCCAAACATTAAAACCTTCATATTTTATCCTCCAGTTGTGTTAGTAGTATCTTGAAATAAGTTTTAGTATTCTTAGTATTTCAGCAACATTCATTGCAAAAGAAACTGCACCTCTGCCCTGAAATGGTGGATTTCCGTCGTAGAGTTCAGATATTGACCCCACACAGTGTTGTGTAAGCTCGTCTTCTAAACCTATAAGATGTCTTTCCACAAAGCTCAGTCCGCTCATACGGTATACTTTCAGATAAGCCTCCATATAGAAGCCCATCAACCAAGGCCAAGCTGTTCCTTGATGATATGCATAATCTCTTTCCGATTGTTTGCCTACATAGTTCGGGTTGTATCCCATACTTTGTGGGCTTAGTGTTCTTATTCCTTTTGGTGTTAGTAGTTCTTTTGTAACCACATCTACCACTTTTTTCCTCTGTGATAGCTCAAGTGGCGAGTAATCTAATGCTACTGCAAAAATCATGTTAGGTCTAACACTCCAATCCATCATGTTACCGTCTACGTAATCTAAAAGATATCCGTATTGATTTAAGAATGTTTTGACGAAAGAGTCTTTAGTCTTTTCGGCCTCATTGTTTATTGTTTTGGCGTATTCACTGCTTTCGTCTTCTTCGAGTATAAGTTCGGCTACAAATTTAAGTGTATTATACCACAGTGCATTTATTTCTACTACATATCCTGTTCGTGGTGTTACTGGCTTTCCGTTAGCCATTGCATTCATCCAAGTTGCTGCTTTCTCTGTTCCTTCAACATATAGAAGTCCGTTGTCGTGTAACCTTATATTGGGGTGTTTTCCTTCTCTGATGAACTCCAAAATATCTTTCAGCAGTGTGCCATATTTGTTAAAACAGTCTTTTCTTGATACTTCTTTAGAATACTGTTGTATTGCCCACACAGCCCATAAAAGTACATCTGGTTGTTCAATCTCGTATATTTTATATTCTATTGGTTTACCTTCTATAAAGTTTCTGATGGCTTTTTCTGCCGTGTTCATTACCTTCTCAAACTTGTCTTGTTCGTCTATTGCGAGTGTAATACCTGGTAATGACACGAACATATCTCTTGCTCTGCATTTGAACCAAGGATATCCTGCTATTATATAATTATCATCTCCCTGCACATTGTGGAATTGATGAGCAGAGTTTTCAAGACAGTTCAGGAAGTTGTTTCTTGGAGTTCTTTCTTCAACTTCTGCATCAAATATTTTAGAAAGTTTCTTTGTGTCTACTTCCGATATACCTGCTGAGAAGATGATGCTTTCTCCCTTTTTGATTTTAGTCTCAAAGTATCCCGGCACGTATAAGTCTTCGCTAAAGTGATATCCTCTTTCTTGTTCCTTTGAATACTCTATACCTCTGTACCAATCTGGTGTATGTATATACTTACACTCTTTATTCATTTGCATATAAAGTTCGGGATATCCGCTGTACATGCAAGTTTTTATTCCGTTTTCGATGTCTGTATATGACTTATTGACGTTGCTATTTTCGTGTGTATATTCTCTTACACTTCTGAATGCAAGAAACGGTTTTAGTCTGATGATAGTATCTGAATGTGCTTCAAGGAGTGTGTATTTTATGAGTATTCTGTTTTCGTTGTATACGAAAATCTTTTCTTTTTTCAAGATTACTCCACCTACTCTGTATAGTGTTGCAGGTATTGTTTCGCAATCGAATTCTCTTATATACTTGTGTCCGTTAGGACTGTAGTTGTCTCCACTATATTTATGCAACCCCAAGTTGAACTCTGCTCCGTGTTGTATCACTGTTTCGTCCAGTGATGACAGAAGTACATAGTTTTCGTCATCTATTTGTGGTATTGGTATCACTAATAGTCCGTGATATTTTCTTGTGTTGCAGTCTACGATTGTAGTGCAGTGATATGCTCCGGCGTTGTTTGTCCTCAGAATTTCTCTTTGCAGACTTTCTTCGAGGTTTGTCATTATTGCCTTGTCGAATCCCAAGTATTTCATAGCATAAGTGTTTTTTTGGTTTTTTTGTATGCAAGTATCTTTTTGCCTGCGAATGAGCAATAAAAATCAACAGTACATATCTTAATTATCCCAAAGTTAAACATTTAGTGTTTATAAACAAAGGCTATAATACTTTTTTTACGAATATATTTATTTTATTTTCTTTTTATTTCCTACCTCTTGATTAACAGTGTGTTATCTTTTGATAGTTTTGTGTTTATTTCTCGAAGAAACACTCCTAGCCTAAGTTTTATTCAGTTTCTGTTGCGAAATGTATGCTTTTAGACTCTATTTGCCTTGATGATGTGTGGCAGCATATTCAATAATTTCTGCATCGGAAATTATCCATTTTGTTAGATATGAGATACAATCTTTTTCCAAACCTTATACAACAGAATTGCAAATCTTGTATATCTTTTCCCAAAACAATATATGCCCTTTTAGTGAGCATTATACACCCTTTTTTCAAACCATATATAACTGACTTGCAAACTATATACAGTCTATTTTCAAACTGTGTATAGTCAATATCTAAACTCAACACAGTTTTTGTTTAGATGTGTCTATACTCCCTCTGCGCTGTATTTATCAATTATTTG
>JAUMWZ010000152.1 GCA_030529405.1 Bacteroides sp.
TCTTACAAAAATGTGCTACTTGTTAGGTTTACTGTTCTTTTAGTAACCGATGTGCCGTTTTTCTTGTCTACATAGATATCTAAAAGCATAATACGGTATTTTATTTGTAATTATTTTGATGTTTATGTCTGATTATTAAAAGTATTATTGCTATTTTTGCGGTACATTTATTCAAACAACAACAATTTTATAATAGATAAGAAGATGATAAACTACAAAGATTTGGGTCTTGTAAACACTCGTGAAATGTTTGCAAAGGCTATTGAAGGCGGATATGCTATTCCAGCTTTCAACTTCAACAACTTAGAGCAGCTACAAGCTATAATCAAGGCTGCAGCAGAAACAAAATCTCCTGTGATATTGCAAGTGTCTAAGGGCGCTCGTCAATATGCTAACCAAACTTTGCTTCGTTATATGGCAGAGGGAGCTGTTGAGTATGCTAAAGAATTAGGTTGCGAAAAGCCTCAAATAGTTCTTCACCTTGACCACGGAGACTCTTTCGAGACTTGTAAGTCTTGTATAGATATGGGATTCTCTTCAGTTATGATAGACGGTTCTCACCTTCCTTACGAAGAAAATGTAGCTTTGACTAAGAAAGTGGTTGAATATGCACATCAATTTGACGTAACAGTAGAAGGCGAACTAGGTGTGTTGGCTGGAGTTGAGGACGATGTAGTAGCAGAACACCACACATATACAAAACCAGAAGAAGTTGTAGACTTTGTTACTAAAACTGGTTGCGACAGTTTGGCTATATCAATAGGTACTTCTCACGGAGCATATAAGTTTACTCCAGAACAATGTACAGTAGACCCAAAGACAGGACGTTTAGTTCCTCCTCCATTGGCTTTCGATGTACTTGACGGTGTGATGAAAGAACTTCCAGGTTTCCCTATCGTTCTTCACGGCTCATCATCTGTTCCACAAGAAGAAGTTGAAACAATTAACAAGTACGGTGGAGCTTTGAAAGCAGCAATCGGTATACCTGAAGAATGGTTGAGAGATGCTGCTAAATCAGCTGTATGTAAAATTAATATCGACTCAGATTCTCGTCTTGCTATGACAGCTGCAGTTCGTAAGGTGTTTGCAGAAAACCCAGCAGAATTTGACCCACGTAAATATCTTGGTCCAGCAAGAGATAGCATGACAAAACTTTACATGCACAAGATTATAAACGTATTAGGCTCTGACAACAAGCTATAATAAGCTGTAAATAAAAGCACTAAATAAATTGCTATAAATAATAAAGGCGGTGCACCAGTACGATGTACCGCCTTATTTTTGTACTTTAATTGAATGCTGTAAAACAAATATAAAAACCTGAGTCAATTGGAGTAATAAGGCATAGTGTACACACAGAAGGAATAAAAAAGAGGTGTTACCAACCTAAAAATGAATACTTTTTGTGATAAAATAATATCATATATTTTTGTCACACAGTAAAATGATGTATATTTGCAGTCCTATTGAAAAGAAAAGAATTAGTAAAATATTTATATTATAAAAGACATGACAAAGGCAGATATCGTAAACGAAATCTCTAAGAAGACAGGGATAGACAGAACAACAGTTTTGACAACAGTTGAAACTTTCATGGATGTGGTAAAAGATTCTCTATCAGAAGAGAAGAATGTGTATCTTCGCGGATTCGGAAGCTTTATAGTTAAAGAAAGAGCACAAAAGACTGCTCGCAACATCTCTAAAAATACAACTATAATAATACCTGCACACAACATACCAGCATTCAAACCTGCTAAGACTTTCGTTACAGCGGTAAAGAAATAAGAATAAATAGTATTAACCATAAAACTTTTTAGTTATGCCAAGCGGAAAGAAGAAAAAAAGACACAAAATGGCAACGCATAAGCGTAAAAAAAGACTTAGAAAGAACAGACATAAAAGTAAAAAATAATCTTTTTGTCTGAAAAGAAAAACAAGAACAAACTTGAAAAGGCATAAAATACTAATCGGGTTTGTTCTTTGTGCTTTTTAAGCAATAGTATAAACAAACAATAAAGAAAAGAAGTGACAAGCGAATTAGTAGTAGACGTAAAACCCAAAGAAGTCTCGATTGCGCTATTAGAAGACAAAAGCCTTGTAGAATTTCAAAAAGAAGGCAGAAGCGAATCGTACTCGGTGGGGAATATCTATCTGGGTAGAGTAAGAAAACTCATGCCCGGACTAAACGCCTGTTTCGTAGACGTAGGACACGATAAAGATGCTTTTCTTCATTATTTAGATTTAGGAGCACAGTTTAGCTCCATACAAAAGTTTATCAAACAAACTGTCAGCGACAGAAAAAAAACACCAAACATCAGTAAGGCACACATATTGCCTGAGCTGGAAAAAGAAGGTTCTATTGCAGATGTCCTTAGCGTAGGACAAGAAGTAGCTGTTCAAGTAGTAAAGGAGCCCATATCAACTAAGGGACCAAGACTCACGACAGAGCTTTCTTTTGCTGGGAGATATTTAGTACTTATACCTTTTTCAGATAAGGTTTCAGTTTCTCAAAAGATTAAGTCGAGTGCTGAAAGAGCAAGACTTAAGCAGCTAATGATGAGTATCAAACCTAAGAACTTTGGTATAATAGTTAGAACAGTAGCAGAAGGAAGACGCGTTGCTGAGTTAGACAACGAGCTAAGAATACTTATAAAGCATTGGGAGAATGCTATACTAAAGATTCAGAAAAACACAAAGACACCCGTATTAGCTCACGAAGAAACAAGTAGGGCAGTAGGATTGCTCAGAGATTTGTTTAATACCTCGTTTGAGAGTATTCATGTGAACGACGAGAGTGTGTATGAAGAAATAAAAGATTATGTTTCTCTTATAGAACCAGAGAGAACAAAAATCGTAAAACTATATAAAGGCGCACTACCTATCTTTGATAATTTTGCCGTAACAAAGCAGATAAAATCATCGTTTGGTAAGATTATATCATACAGAAGTGGAGCATACCTCATTATTGAACACACAGAGGCTCTCCACGTGGTAGACGTTAATAGTGGCAATAGAGCAAAGAACGCCAACGGACAAGAAGCTAACGCCTTAGAGGTAAACCTAGGTGCGGCAGATGAGTTGGCTAGACAAATCAGACTCCGAGATATGGGAGGTATAATTGTGGTAGACTTTATCGACATGCATGAAGCTGAGAACAGACAAAAGCTTTATGAACGTATGTGTCAGAATATGCAAAAAGATAGAGCTAAACACAACATTCTTCCTTTGAGCAAGTTTGGTTTGATGCAAATAACAAGACAGAGAGTTCGACCAGCAATGGACATTGACACCTTGGAAAACTGTCCTACATGTTTTGGTAAAGGAAAGATAAAACCGTCGTTGTTATTTACTGATGCGTTGGAAAACAAGATAAACTATCTGGTAAACAAGATAAAGATGAAGAAAATAACTCTTCACGTTCATCCTTTTGTTGCTGCATATATTGGTAAAGGGATAATTTCTCTCAGACTTAAATGGAAGTTTAAGTACAGTTGGAGTTTAAGGATTATTCCAAATCAAGACTTGCATTTCTTGCAATATGCATTCTACGATAAAAATGGCGAAGAGATAGATATGAAAGATGAACTAGACATTAAGTAGAATCATCTTTTTAAGATTATCTAGGAGGACTATTTAAGGTATTAACTGTAATAGTCCTCCTTCTTTTTGGTAGTAAAGGAGGTTTGTGGGTGTATTATCACTACAAATAGCGATGTAAATAGTCGTTGTTTATATACATTTATTACTAACTTTGGGCACTCATAGGACAAATTATTTTAATACGATATATTTATGTTTTCTGGAATAGTAGAAGAATATGCAAAATTGGTGAGCATCAGAAAGGAAAAAGAGAATATACA
>JAUMWZ010000153.1 GCA_030529405.1 Bacteroides sp.
TGTATTATAAAGGCTAACGTACTTACTTACATATCACTAAGTGTATGGTTAGTACTCTCCCACTTCTACAATATCTCCTAGATGATTTATTCTTACTTTTATTGCTCCTTTAAGATTTTCAAGGCTTGTTATACGTTTCCAAGTAACCTCTTTGAGGTTATTTTCATCTATAATTGTGGTTTCATATTGATGTCTAAAAACATAATACTTACTTGAAAACTTCTGTACTCTAAACAAGTTACGAGCTATAATGGCTTTGTTGGCAGGATCTAACAAGTTCACTTCATCTGGGTAGAAACCTTCTTTCTCATTAGGAAATACAAACATTTCGTTCTGCTTCATGGTAAACAAGAAAGTCCAACCTTTATCTTTGTTATACTCTTTATCTATAATGCTAAGTCCAGAATTCACTCTTGTCATTGCTTCAAAGAAAGTCATCACATACTCTTGATAGTTTCCTTCACTATCGGCATATATAGCGACGTGATGGTTTCCACCTGTACTTACAAAGTCATTAGGTATAGTCCTTCCTGATTTATTTAATATTTCACGTCCAAGATGATCTTTCTTTGTATGCAGACTTTCAGCTGTAGAAATACCAGATATTGTTACCCTCTTAATTGATATTCCTGCTTCTTTATTTAGCCATATAGGATTTTCTTCTAAGTTGGCAAAAGCCTTTTCTTGATTGCCATTAAACTCGGCTACTCGTTCTTTAAGAAGTTCTCTCACCCTTAAATCTAACACCTTGTCAATCTTCAGATCTTTATCTATAGGTTTACGTATAGTGTATACTCTTTCATAACACAACACCTCGGTAACTTTCTCATCGTTATAAGTAATAGGATATTGTTTCAAGGTCTTACTATCAAAGGCTGAATCTCCATACGTTTTAATATGATTGATTACAAGCTCTTTAACCTCCTTATTATATATCATATTGGCTTGCTCAAGAGTAAACTTCTTACTCAACTTAACAGGTTTATCCATAAGTCGCAAAGAAGAAGAATATATAAATGCTTTATGTAAAGCACCACGAGGAGTCAATGTCTTTTGCGGAATATTATTTCTTTTCTCCAAAGAACTCTTACTCTTATTCTTAGACTTATGTTGTTCTAAAACATTATACCCAACAGTTGCCACCTTATTCTTAGCCTTAAGCGATACAAGTATATTTTCCAGATGCTTTCTAGCTTCTGCTCTAAAATGTGGCATAGGAGACTTGAACACTCGTTTATCTTGTCCTTTATCATCTTTTATCTTCTCTGTTTCCTTAGCTTGTATTCCAACTATATGGTCATGTAGTTTGTTTCCTTCGTCTTTTCTAGCATTCAGATTATTAAGATATTGTATGTAGCTATGCTTAGTAAAGGCAACTGTAAGAGCGTCCATAGCATGATGACGATGGTCATTACGTTTAGTCCAATCTTTTATGACATTAACCTGTTTGCCATCTTTTCTTGTGAGAGTTTCAATCATACCACATTTCTCATACTTAGGCATATTAAGCTCTTTCAGTATATCTACAAGTCCCCAGTCTTCTCTTAATTTGTCTGTTATGCTCCCATTAGTAGACACTACTCGGCGAGATATACTCAGCAACATATCCTTGGCTTTCTTAGCTATATACTGTGTTTCTCTCAAATCACGTTCAATAAATCCTTCACCTATTTCGCTTTCTTTCTTCAGAAGATTTCTATACTTAGATTTGCTTATAATATTCTTCTTAAACAGTTCTTGAACTCTTCCTAAGTACTCATTAAGTACATTATCTCCCTTGGTAGACACATAGTCAAATGCTGTTTTTTCTCCTTTTCCACGATTTATCCAACCAAGTGTAAGAGTCTTATTAGACAAACTATTATCAAAAGTTCTTGCCTTAGGAATAATATGTTCTACCTCTATTTCATTGGTAAAAAGTTTTTCTTTGGGTATGTAAGTATTTAAGTATAACTCCTTATATCCATTATCCTTCAATTCATCATACAATCTATACTTAATAATATCGTTCTTGCTCGGATTAGCTATACCAAACTCACGTCTAATTTTTTCCTCTACCTCTTTATTTAACTTTTCTGCCTTTGCTATTCCTCTACTTAGCTCTTCTCTTTCCTTAGCATTTTTCTTAAGCTCTCGAGCTAATTCAACACGTATCTCATCAAACTTGAATGCCTTAGTGATATTACCTTTTTCGTCTTTCTCACTGTGTTTGTCAATCAGAGCGTTTATAACGTTTATCATCTGATTAAGTATTTTATCAACAACAGGCTGACGTAAGCTATTTTTAGGCAATAATTCTAACTTATCTTTTAATTCTCTGCTTTCTATTTCTTCTAAAGTCAGAGAATGTTTTGAATGCCTATACCCAGCTTTCTCACAAGCCTCACTAAATTTGTAATCTTTTATGTAAGGGAAAATCTTAGATATAGCACGAGTAGACAAACTACCATAGTCTGGCAAGAAAGACACTCTTGCAAACAATACAGCATGTTCTTTCTTCATTCCATACTTATCCATAAGTATTCCATATAGAGTTTCATTACCACTTGGAGAGTCATCTCCTTCGTAAGAATACAGTATGTGCCAAAGCTCGTATAATGGTTGTTTCTCCAGTTCTTTACCCTCTTTTTGTGCATCAAAAGAGAGGAAATCCAAACTCAGGTTAAATGACTTGCAAACTGTATATAGCTGATTTCTCAACTCTATACAACCAATTTCTGAATCATCTATAGTTGGATTTTCCTTGTAAGACTTAATAGAAAGTATGCTATTAGCATCATATCCCTCAATCTCTGCAACAGACAATAGTGTTTCGTATATTTGATTGTTAGTTTCATTACCCGCAAACTCTGTGTAATTTATTTTGTAGTATTTGCTGTCGTTTCCAAACAATGCTTTCAGTGCTTTTGTAGCACTCAATTTCTTACGTATATTGAGCAAGTCAAACAATTTTTGCTTTTGTTCTGCAGTTAAAGTTTTGTCATCACCTTTCTTATATTCCACCCTTGAGTCAGTAACCTCAACATTTCCTAATGCTTGCCATATCTTAAATTCTTGAAACAAAGGAGACGAACGTGGTGCTACTCTTGGCCCTACTTTCTTAACAGTTTTAGTTCCGTCTCTTCTAACAACTTCCCTATCCCTTCCTTCAAATTCGCAAATAGATATAAGGTTCTTTTGAGACTTCAACTTGCGTTGGTAGAAAATAATAGTATCTCTCAACTCAGATTTAAGTTTAGGCGTGAGAATATTGGGGTAGTATTTAGACTGAGTTTCCCATATTCTTTCGAACTCATCAAGGTAGTCTTGACGGTAGAATACAAGATTTTTAAGTGACTGATGTCTATTCTCTTTTATCCTGTTAAACAAGAATTGACCGACAGTAAGTTTATTAAAAAACAGAAACTTACTTCTATCTGATATCTCGCCCAAATAGCCACTTGAGTTGTATATATTTGAATTTATTTCTTGCAACACAATAGCTAGATGTTCTAAGTCTATCCTCTCACGAATAGCAGACGAACGTAAGCGATATTTCTCCAAACGCTGTTCATCTCTTTTTCCCTCTATCTTTATGCCAACTATACCAAATGGCTCCTTACATATACTCCAAGTAGTTCCTTTGTTCTTTCCTTGTAAAGACTCATATAGTTCATCTGTAAGTATTTGTGGATAATATTCTTTTTGCTTATTCCACACTCTTTTGAACTCCTCTACTAAGTCAGAGCGATAGAAGTCAGGTATATTCTTTTTATTCTTCTTCAGTAAGTCAAAAACATATTCACC
>JAUMWZ010000154.1 GCA_030529405.1 Bacteroides sp.
CCCACACTCGGATTGCACCCTACATCGGTGAAAGAAAACTATAACAATGAACTGAAAACTCTGAAAGATGAACTTGAAGAACATAAAGATTGTGTTGTTGGAGTAGGAGAGATTGGTGTTGATTTATATTGGGATAAGACCTTTATGAAGGAGCAATTAGATGCTTTCAGACAACAGATAGAGTGGGCTATAAACTATAATCTTCCAATAATAATACATACTAGAGATGCTTTTCATGAAGTTGTTGAAGTCATGGAAACATACAAAGGAGAGAAAAGTCTAAAGGGAGTTTTCCATAGCTTTACAGGGAGTCTTGAAGAAGCAAACAAGCTGTTGGAGTATGATAACTTCATGTTGGGAATAAACGGAGTGGCTACATTCAAAAACTCAAATCTTATTGAAACGGTAAAGCATATCCCCACCAACAGACTCCTGCTAGAAACAGACTCGCCTTATCTTACGCCTGTGCCATATAGAGGTAGAAGAAACGAAAGCTCGTACTTGAGCTATGTGGCAGAAAAAATATCTCTAGCTTACGGAGTCAGCATAGATGAAGTAAAAGAAATAACTACACAAAACGCACTTAGGCTATTTGATAAAGTAAGACCCTATACCTAAAAACAAAAAAATATATTAATTTCGCATTCGTATATGATATAAAAAAAGGAATATTCTTCTTCAAATAAAAAAAAAAGATACATTTGCGGAATGAATACTCATTTTGATTACAAAAGTGAGCTGTTTATAGTATAATTGTATAGTGTATATAATCTAAAAGTTGAATATATATAGTGTAGATGCAAACAGTATATAGCGTGAAAGTTGAGTGTATATAATTTCTGATGATGTTATTATATATCGGCTTTTATCCTATATTTGCAAACGAACAAACGGACAATAATATAAACTAAATAAAACAATTTATTAATCTTAAAAAATTAGACACACAATGAAAAAATTATTTGCAATTGTAGCTGTTATGAGTGCCTTGACTTTTGGCACTATTCAATTTGCACAAGCTCAGGAAGTAGCTGCTGCTGAAGAAACAACTGAAGTTCAAGCAGAAGAAAAAGCTCCAGCTGTTGAAGCCGT
The DNA here is from genome assembly GCA_030529405.1 of Bacteroides sp. Lineage (GTDB taxonomy): Bacteria > Bacteroidota > Bacteroidia > Bacteroidales > Bacteroidaceae > JAUMWZ01. The sequence continues at coordinate 1,093 of JAUMWZ010000154.1, forward strand.
AGCAGAAGAAGGTGGTATCCACAAAGAGCTTAAGACAAAATTTATAGAAGGTACAGCTTCATTCATGAGTTTGGTTGCAGTAGCTTTAGTAATTGGTTTAGCGTTCTGTATTGAAAGAATTATTTACCTAAGTCTTGCTGAAATCAACACAAAGAAATTTATATCTTCAATTGAAGCCGCTCTAGACAGAGGCGATGTTGAAGAAGCTAAGAACATAGCTAGAAACACAAGAGGACCTGTTGCTTCTATCTACTACCAAGGACTACTACGTCTAGACCAAGGTATAGATGTTGTTGAAAAATCTGTTGTTTCTTATGGTGGTGTTCAAGCTGGATATCTAGAAAAAGGTTGCTCATGGATTACTCTTTTCATTGCTATGGCTCCATCTCTAGGATTCTTAGGTACAGTTATCGGTATGGTTCAAGCATTCGACAAGATCCAACAAGTAGGTGATATCTCTCCAACAGTTGTTGCAGGAGGTATGAAGGTTGCCCTTATCACTACAATATTCGGTTTGATAGTAGCACTTATCCTTCAGTTATTCTATAACTATATCCTTTCTAAGATTGAATCTCTAACAAGTGAAATGGAAGATTCATCTGTGACACTACTTGATATGATTATCAGACACGATGCTAAGAAATAACCAATAACACGATAGACAAATGACTAAATTATCATATAAAATATCATATTATGCCCTTTATGTAATGTTCGCCGTTATAGCAGTCGTAATAGGTCTGTTCTATTTTGGTGGAGACGCACAAGGCAATGATGTGATTACTGGGGTAGACCCAGAGATGTGGCAACCTGCTAATACTAACGCTTTGATGTTCTTGACTTATGCGTTGCTTGGTATTGCTGTTGCGGCTACAGCTTTGGCTGCTATATTCCAATTTGGCTCTGCATTGAAAGACAATCCTGTTAATGCTATCAAGTCATTGATTGGAGTTATATTGTTAGGTGCATTACTTTTTATTACATGGAGTTTAGGAAGTGAAGAAAAACTAGCTATTCAGGGATACGACGGAACAGATAACGTACCTTTCTGGTTAAAAATATCTGACATGTTCCTGTATACAGTTTACTCTCTTTTGAGTATTACTATTATCGCTATAGTAGTTAGCTTCTTGAAGAAATCTTTCTCATAATAACTTAAAGTAATAAATAGTATAATAAACAAAACATAATATGGCAAAAGGAAAAAGAAAAGTTCCTGATATAAATTCAAGTTCAACAGCGGACATAGCTTTCTTATTGCTGATATTCTTCTTGATTACTACTTCTATGGACACAGATAAAGGTTTAGCTCGTCTATTACCTCCTCCACCAGAAGATAAAAATCAAAATGATAGCGAGAAGATAAAGGAACGTAACATATTGCAGGTATATCTAAACAAAGATGATGCTTTGCTATGTGGCGACCAATATATCGAGATCGGTCAATTAAAGGATATGGCTAAGGAGTTTATTGCTAATGCAAACAACGATGATAATAAGCCAGAGAAGACAATGAAGAAGGTTGAATTCTTCGGTGAGACTTTGGTTAGTGACGTTCACGTTATTTCATTGCAAAATGACCGTGGAACTTCTTATCAGGCATATATAAGTGTACAAAACGAACTGGTAGCAGCATATAACGAATTAAGAGATGAGTTATCTCTTAAACAGTTCAAGAGGAAATATTCTGAGCTTGATCCAAAGGAGCAAAGAGCTGTAAGAGATGTTATTCCTCAAAGAATTTCGGAGGCTGAACCTAAAAAATATGGAGCGAAGAAGAAATAATGGGAAAATTTAATAAGACCGGTAAGCGTGAAATGCCTGCTTTGAATACTTCTTCTTTGCCTGACCTTATCTTTACATTGTTGTTCTTCTTCATGATTGTGACAACAATGCGTGAGGTTACTTTGAAGGTGAAGTTTCAGTTGCCAGTAGGTACAGAACTTGAAAAACTTGAAAAGAAATCATTGGTAACATTCATTTATGTCGGTACACCACTTGATGCTAAATTTGGTACTGGTAGTCGTATTCAGTTAAATGACAGTTATGCTGAGGTTGCTGATGTTCAAGATTTCATTTATGGTGAAAGAGAAAGTATGAACGAAAGAGATAGAAGTAAGATGACAGTGTCATTAAAAGTCGATCAAAAGACAAAGATGGACATCGTCACTGATCTTAAAGAGGCTCTTCGTAAATCTTATGCACTTAAAATAAACTATTCATCTGTTTCGGTAGCGAAGAAGTAGAAATGGTTTAATTATATATGATATAAAATCGGGTAAAGAATATTCTTTGCCCGATTTTTTTTTGTTTTCGTTTGTTGGCTTTATCCTTTTCTAAACTTGTTGTACGCTTATTATATCTATTTGATTTTGCTATGAATGTGGAGAGCGGTTGATTTGTAAATCCGTTATATAATATTTAGCGTATAGATATATACTACACTCCTTCAATCTAGATGTAGCTTCCTTTGGGAGACTCTTGTGCTTGCTGCTGAAACGTGTATGTGCCACTATAAAATTATGTCTGATTTACTTTTATGTAATAAACTTCCCTCTGTTAGTAAATTATATTTGTTTTCAGAGTCTTAAAAGGCTAATCTTAGAGTAGTATTATGTCTGCTTTTCTGTTGTTTATATCTTATTTCCGAATCATATATATCTTATTTCCAAAT
>JAUMWZ010000155.1 GCA_030529405.1 Bacteroides sp.
TCTGGTGTGTCTTCATATAGAAATGATGCCTCAAGTTCCTTTTGCAGGAAGCTATCAGGACTATATTCAAAACCTTCTTCTTGCTTTCTTTTGGCGTATAGTTTTATCAAATCGCGTGCAATGTCTTTAATCTTTTTCTTTGTACGCTCTTTAATTTTCTCCCAAGCACCAGTTCCCAGCTTACTTATTCGTGGTGGTTCTCCATCTTTACCTTTATATTTTGACACCTTATGTAATGCGTGTATTGACACAAACACTACATCGTCGTTTTGGAAAGTAAGTTTAATAACCTCTTGAGTACTATCTCCATGAGGTATCCTCATTAAGCCTGCAAACTTACCCACTCCATGGTCTATATGTACAACATAGTCGCCTTTGCTGAATTGGTTTATTTCTTTCAACGAAAGCGATACTTTGCTTGCTCGCACTCTTTCACTTTTTAGGTTGTATTTGTGAAACCTGTCGAACAGTTGGTGGTCTGTTATCAAGCAAATCTTGTTTTCATTGTCAATAAATCCTTCATGCAGAGCTTTGTCTATGTCTATAAATGAGATATTGTCTTGTCTTTCTTCAAAGATTGAACGTATTCTCTCTATTTGTTTTTTGCTATTGCTACATATATATAGTGTGTATTCTTTCTTTTGAAACTCTCTAAAGCTGTCTGCCACCAAATCAAAGTTTTTGTGATAAAGTGGTTGAGCTATGGTGTCGAACAAGAAAGAATGGTCTGCTTTCTTACTGCTATTGTTCCCAAATTCTATGCTTTTGAAGTTTTCAATCTCTTCAGCTTGCTCGTTGGTTATTATTTGTTTTCTTATTTTTTCTGCTTCCTCTTGTTCAAGGTCTATCTGCTTCGTGTCTTCAATTATACTACAAATTTTCTCCTTTACATACTTCAAATCTTTGCAAACCAATATGCTATTGCTTGGAACAAATTCTGTAAAAGGTATTGACTTACTGCTACTTTCCTTTAGGTTTGGTAATATTGTGACTGTTTTCTTTGTTTCAACAGAGAGCTGACTGTTAATGTCGAATGTTCTGATTGAGTCTATCTCATCTCCAAAGAAATCTATTCTGTATGGATATTCTGATGAATATGAATATACATCGACAATACTTCCTCTGACAGAATATTGTCCTGGCTCGTATACATAGTCTACATATTCAAAGCCATTTGTGTTCAGTGCATTTGTGAGTACGCTTATGTCAAGCGTTTCTGCCACTTTGATTTTTATTGATTTGCTTTTTACCTCTTCGGTGGATACTACTTTTTCCGATATAGCCTCAGGATATGTTACTACAATTTTGCAGTCAGTTTCTTGTATCTTGCTTATAGCCTCTGTGCGTAGCACTTCGTTTGCAACGTCCGCAATGTTATACTTTATAGCCCTTTTGTATGCAGACGGAAAGAACAATACTTTATCATCTCCGAGCAGCTGTGTTATGTCATAATAGAAATATCCAGCTTCTTCAAGGTCGTTTAGTATGAATATGAAGGTCTTGTTGCAGCTCTCTGCAACGGCAGACAAAAGAGTGGAAGATGCTGAAGCCTTTAGCCCCTTGATGTGAATATGATAATTTTTGTCGTCTTTTGTGAGTTTAATTATCTCCTTAGTCTTGCTCCCTTTTGAATATTTTTCTTTGAACTCTTGTATCGTCATCTTTCTCCATCTTCCTACAAACAGCCTGCAAAGGTAAGGCATATTATTATTATAACATGAATAAAGATGCTTAAAATGAGTTTTATAGGCACTTTTTCGATTTGTGGTTCATAAAAAACCGTTTACTTGACTGTATATAGTTGATATTTCAGTTATATATAGCTGACTTGCAAACCATATATAATTGATTTGTAAATTATATACAGTTTATAATTCAATGATTATGCATATTAAAAAGAGGTTATAATCGTTATTTATAAGCATATTATATCTAACAACTATTGTAAAAAGATTTATCTTTGTAATACAAAACGAAAAGAAAGGAAAATATGTGTAGCACAAACAGCCAAAATACTCTGTCAGACAGTGTGATAATAATACCCACATACAACGAAAAAGAAAACATTGAAAGCATAATAAGAGCTATATTCTCGTTAGAAAACCATTTCCACATACTAGTGGTAGAAGATAATTCGCCCGATGGAACAGCAGATATAGTCAAGAGAATGCAAGGTGAGTTTCCAGACCGTTTATTTATTCTCGAAAGAAAGGGTAAACTTGGCTTAGGAACTGCATATATAGCAGGGTTCAAATGGGCTTTGCAAAGACACTATCAGTATATATTTGAAATGGACGCAGACTTTAGTCACAACCCAAACGACCTACCACGACTATATAAATGTTGTAGTCAGGAGGGTGGAGATGTAGCCACTGGCTCTAGATATATTAGTGGAGTTAATGTTGTAAACTGGCCAATGGGGCGTGTGTTGATGTCATATTTCGCGTCTAAGTATGTCAGAATAATTACAGGAATACCTGTGAAAGACACCACGGCAGGCTTTGTGTGCTACAAACGTGAGGTGCTAGAAACGATGGACTTAGATAAGATACGTTTCAAAGGATATGCTTTCCAGATAGAAATGAAGTTCACTGCATACAAGTGTGGATTTAATGTTAAGGAAGTACCAGTTATATTCGTAAACAGAGAGCTTGGCACTTCTAAAATGAACAGTAGCATATTTGGCGAGGCAGTGTTCGGAGTTATACGATTGAAAGTAGACAGTTGGTTTACAAAATACCCTAAACGAGTAAACAATGAAAAGAACAATAATTAAAGATGTAAATATCGTCAATGAGGGAGAGAAGTATATCGGAACCGTAGTTGTATGTAACGACACTATAGAAGAAGTATTTCGTCAAGGCGAAGAATATAGCCTTAGCAACTTTGCTGATGCTGATGTGATAGACGGAAAAGGACTATTTCTTATTCCGGGAGTTATAGACGACCACGTACACTTCCGTGAACCGGGTTTAACTCATAAAGCAAACATACGAAGTGAGAGTATGGCTGCCGTGTCAGGAGGTATCACTACAATTATGGATATGCCTAACACAACACCGCAAACAACTACTGTTGCCAACCTAAATGATAAGTTTGAGATTATGTCTCGTTCTTGTTTGGCAAACTATTCTTGCTATTTTGGGGCTACAAACAGTAACTATGGCATGCTGAAAGACCTTGACAAGAAAACCGTTTGTGGAGTTAAGATATACATGGGGTCAAGTACTGGCGATATGCTTGTAGATAGACGACTAAGTCTGCAAAACATTTTTGGAGGAACAGACTTAATAATAGCAGCGCATTGTGAAGACCAAACAACGATAAGCAATAATACAGCTCGATATAAAGAAATGTATGGCGACAATGTAGATGTTAAGTATCACCCAAAAATACGTTCAGCAGAGGCTTGCTATCTGTCTTCAAAGTTTGCAATAGAACTAGCTAACGAGGCAAACGCACGACTACATATTATGCACATTTCTACTGCAAAAGAGTTGAGTTTGTTTAGTTCTGGACAGATAGACGGTAAACGAATTACTGCAGAGGCCTGTACTCCGCACATTTGGTTTGATGATAGTGCTTACCAAACTCTTGGAGGACGTGTGAAATGTAATCCAGCAGTTAAGACGGCAGAAGATAAGGAAGCAATACGAAGGGCTATAAACTCTGACGTGATAGATATTATTGCTACCGACCATGCTCCACACCTTTTGAGCGAAAAACAAGGAGGCGCACTAAAGGCAGCATCTGGTA
>JAUMWZ010000156.1 GCA_030529405.1 Bacteroides sp.
ACACAACAACAAGCTCCATAGTGAAGATTTACATTCTTCATTATGGAGCTTTTTTTATCCTACAAAACTCTACCCTATTGCAAACCATATACAACTGACTTGCAAACCCTATATAACTAAGAAGACAACTATATACAGTTTATTTTCAAACTATATACAATCTGCAAAAGCTATAAAAACAGCATTCTCACAAATCAACATCGCCCCTCCACTAAGATGACAACACACATCATCAGAGCAAAGAACAAACAGCGAGCAACATCTTTAGAATAATATATCATAAAAAACAGCATCAAGGCAAGCTAAAGACATAGTGTAACGACAGATTGTAATATCTTTGCAACCTATTTGAAGTAAGATTATGACTAAAGACAAAGAAAACAAGATATTATACAACGAATATTCGCAATTCCTAAAACGTTTCTTTCCGTACAAAGTGCAGAAGATTTCGCTAAATGCAGGCTTTACTTGCCCCAACAGAGATGGAATGAAAGGAAGAGGAGGCTGCACATATTGCAACAATCAGACGTTTAATCCGGAATATTGCAGTACAGAAAAGAGCATCACACAACAGCTACAGGAAGGCAAAGAGTTCTTCGCACACAAGTATCCCGACATGAAATATCTGGCATACTTTCAAGCATACACAAACACATATTCAGAAATTGACGTGCTGAAGAAGAAATACGAGGAGGCACTTTCTGTTATGGATATTGTAGGACTAATAATAGGCACCCGACCAGACTGTATGCCCAACGAGTTGCTCGACTATCTTTCCGAGCTAAATAAAAGTGTTTTCGTGGCAGTTGAATATGGTGCAGAAAGCGTCAATAATTCAACTCTGACAAGAATAAACCGCGGACACACGTATGAAGAGACTATTGACGCCGTAAACCGCACAAAAGAAAAAGGACTGATAACTGGAGTTCACACAATAGTGGGCTTACCTAAGGAAAGCAAAGAAGACATAATAAACCAAGCCAAAGAACTGTCTAAACTGCCAATAGACACAATCAAGTTGCATCAACTTCAGCTTATAAAGGGAACAAAGATGGCTTTGGAATACAAACGTAATCCGGAAGATTTTCATCTATACAACGACGTGGAAGAATATATAGACGTGGTAATTGACTATCTAGAACACCTTAGACCAGACATAACAGTAGAAAGATTTACATCACAATCGCCTAAGGAGTTACTTATAGCACCCGACTGGGGAATAAAGAACTATGAATTTGTTGCAAAATTACGCAAAAGAATGGCGGAAAGAGGAAGTTATCAAGGTAAGAACTATTAAAGAACAAAAGAAAGTTGTACATTTGTACACTATAGAAATATAAGTGTACAATAAAAGAAATGGAACAAAAAAATAGTCTTATCACAGCGAACGTGCACTATGTTGGAGTGAACGACCGCACTAAGCACCTCTTCGAAGGAATGTGGCCTATACCACACGGAGTTTCCTATAACTCCTACATCATCGAAGACGAGAAAATAGCATTGGTTGATACGGTAGATATTTGCTATTTCGAGGTGTTTCTAAGAAAAATTAAACTTGTTATCGGAGAAAAACCAATAGATTATCTGATAATAAACCATATGGAACCAGACCACTCAGGCTCTATCAGACTGATAAAACAACACTATCCGAACATCAAAATAGTAGGAAACAAACAAACATTCGGTATGATTGAAGGGTTCTATGGCGTTACTGACGGATTACATCAAGTTGCAGAAGGAGACGAACTCTGTTTGGGAAAAACAAAACTAAACTTCTATCTAATCCCGATGGTGCATTGGCCAGAAACAATGGTAACCTATTGCGCTGAGCACGGAGTACTATTCTCGGGAGATGCTTTCGGTTGTTTCGGCGCACTAAACGGAGGTTTCATCGACAGTAAGATTAACCTAGACAAATACTGGGACGAAATGGTTAGATACTATTCTAACATTGTAGGCAAGTATGGAGTACCAGTACAAAAAGCATTAGCAAAACTTCAAGGACTAACCATTAAAACAATCTGCTCTACTCATGGACCCGTGTGGACAGAAAATATAGCTAAGGTAGTAGCACTATACGACAAGCTTAGCAGATATGACACAGATGAAGGTGTAGTAATAGCATATGGCAGCATGTATGGTAATACTGAACAGATGGCTGAAGCTATTGCAGACGAATTGTCAGCACAAGGAATAAAAAATATAGTAATGCACAACGTCACAAAATCAGACCCTTCATATATAATTGCAGATATATTCCGCTACAAAGGATTGATACTTGGCTCGCCAACATATAGCAACGGAATTTACCCTGAAATAGAATCTCTCATCTCAAAAATACTTCTTCGCGAGGTAAAAGAAAGATACCTTGGATACTTTGGCTCATTCACTTGGGCGGGAGGTGCAGTTAAAAAAATGGCAGACTTTGTAGAAAAGAGCAAGTTTGAATTAGTATCTGACCCTGTAGAGATGAAACATTCGATGAAAGAAGAGACATATAAGCAGTGTGAGGAGCTTGCTAGAAAAATGGCTGATAGACTAAAAGCCGACAGGAAATAAAGAAAACAGAAAAAGAAGATATATAAATAACAAACAAAAAAGTATTAGCTACTATGAGATTGATTATTCAACCAGACTATCAAGCAGTATCTCTATGGGCTGCACACTATGTTGCTGCAAAGATAAAGGCTGCTAATCCGACAAAAGACAAACCTTTTGTTTTAGGTTGTCCAACGGGTTCTTCTCCATTGGGAATGTACAAAGAACTTATAAACCTAAACAAAAAAGGACTTGTTTCTTTTGAAAATGTGGTAACATTCAACATGGACGAGTACGTAGGTCTGCCTCAAGAACACCCTGAGAGCTATTACTCTTTTATGTGGAACAACTTCTTCAAGCACATAGACATTAAGCCTGAAAACACAAACCTACTTGACGGTAACGCTCAAGACTTAGATGCTGAGTGCAAGAGATATGAAGACAAGATTAAGTCATACGGTGGAATTGACTTGTTTATGGGTGGTATTGGACCTGACGGACATATTGCGTTCAACGAACCAGGCTCATCACTTACTTCTCGCACACGTCAGAAAACACTTACCACTGATACTATCATTGCAAACTCAAGGTTCTTCGACAACGATATCAACAAGGTTCCTAAGACTGCACTTACAGTAGGAGTTGGCACAGTATTATCTGCACGTGAGGTTATGATTATAGTAAACGGCCACAACAAAGCACGTGCTTTGCGCCATGCTGTAGAAGGAGCAGTAACTCAAATGTGGACAATCAGTGCGCTACAAATGCACGAAAGAGGAATAATTGTATGTGATGACTCGGCTACAATGGAGTTAAAGGTTGGAACATATCGCTACTTCAAAGACATAGAAGCAGATAATCTTGACTACAACAAGTTGATAAAGTAGGCGAAAGGCAATAAGAAAAAGATAGGACAAAGTATATAGTCCGAAACAACACTATAAGCGGTGAAAGAGAAATCAATAAAACTCTTTTACCGCTTTTCTTTTTGTCTGCATCAAGAAAGCAACACGAACCAAACTAACATAAACATAACAATACAAGACAGTTACATACACACTAAAAGCAAACAACACACAAGTAAAGTCCATACACATTTCACAGTATAAACCAGCCATATAGATACTCAACACAAACTATATATAGATTAAAACTAAACTATATACAATCTATTCTTAAACTATATACAGTTATCATTCAAACAATATATCGTTT
>JAUMWZ010000157.1 GCA_030529405.1 Bacteroides sp.
ATAAATCCTAACTTTCTGAGTTCTGTCTGTAAAGCAAGTACCCTGTCTGTTTCTTTTATTCTTAGTGTGTCAAGACCTGATATTTTGAAATGTACACCCTGGGCTATGCAACACGTTGTGATGGTTTGGGCAATGTCCGGACTGTGAAATAGGTTTATATCTAAGTGGTCAATGCTCTTCTCTCTCGTTTTTCGTATTATCACTCCTCCGCTTACTTGCTCTGTGTCTATGCCAAAAGGGTTAAAGATAGTGGCAAGTGTGCTGTCTCCTTGACTACTTTCTAAATTAAGATTAGGGAAAAACAGTTCTGCTTCATCGCACACAGAGGCTATTGCGTACCAATATGATGCTGCACTCCAGTCGCTTTCTATAGTTATACTGTGTGGTGTATAAGACTTTTTGCTAATAAAGATTGTACGCTCGTCTTTCCAGCAAACATCTGCTCCGTAATTTTTCATCACGGACATTGTCATATCTATGTAAGGTCGTGATGCTATTTCTCCCGAAAGTGCGATAAGAGTGTCTTTGCTCAAAGTTGGAGCAATCATCATTATTGCGGAAATATATTGAGAACTGATATTTGCATCAAGGTGGACTTCTCCACCACTAAGTTTTTTACCTCTGATGAGTAAAGGCGGATAGCCCTCCTTCTCTATATATTGGATATCTGCTCCTAGCTGACAAAGTGCATCAACTAGTTGTTTTATCGGGCGTTGTTTCATTCTGTCTGTGCCAGTGAGAACAACTTCCGAGCCTTGTTGCACACTGAAATATGCCGTCAGAAACCTCATCGCAGTGCCTGCCGCACCTACATCTATAGTGTTGCTATATATTGCCAAAGCCTTTAGCATCATTTCCGTATCGTCGCAATCAGACAAGTTGATAATCTCACCACGCTGACTGCACAGTGAACCTATAGTCAAAGCTCTGTTTGAGATACTCTTTGATGCAGGGAGAGTTATCTCTGCTTTTATCTTGTTGGGGAAATGTTTTATAGAAATCATCTTACTGTTTGGCTTTGCAAAATATATAGTAACGAAAGCAAAGTTAAACTAAAACCAAACAAATAAAGATATTAGAGGGGTAAAACTATCTATAAATAAGGGCAAAAAAAATTAGGGACTCTGTCACAGAATCCCTAATCTTGATTTTTCAATAGGTATTAGTTTTTTAAGGTAAAAAGATTGTTTTCAGGATAACGATGCAAATATATGTTCTTTTAATAATACAAACCAAATAAAAAAACATGTCGTACAACAGCTTTATGGCAAAATGTTATCTTTTTTCTTCAATATTGCTAAGTTTTGGGCAAAGGTAATGATTATAGTGTAAGGATAGCATGGTGTTTGTGTTATATTGTATAGTAATCTGAGAGATAACTGCGTGACCAACAAGAAAAAAAGCAATATTTATGCAAAGACAGAATAAAAAATAGAGTAAATTTGCCAAATTAAATGTCTAAATAACACAGATAAAGCTATGACAGAGCATAAAATGGAAGAAAACACAGAAAAGAAAAGTCTGAACTTCATAGAACAAATGGTTGAAAAAGACCTTAGAGAAGGAAAAAACTCATCTAAAGTTCAAACACGTTTCCCACCTGAACCAAACGGATATCTACATATAGGACACGCAAAAGCAATATGCCTTGACTTCGGATTGGCTAAAAAATACGGAGGAGTGTGTAACCTCCGCTTTGACGACACAAATCCCACAAAGGAAGATGTGGAGTATGTAGAGGCTATTAAAGAAGATATCAAATGGTTGGGGTATGAATGGGCTAACGAATATTATGCATCTGACTATTTCCAACAACTTTGGGACTTCGCTATTGCTTTGATTAAGCAAGGCAAAGCGTACGTTGATGAACAATCGTCTGAAGAAATAGCTAAGCAGAAAGGTACTCCAACACAACCGGGAGTGGAGAGTCCATACAGAAACAGACCTATTGAGGAAAGTTTGGATTTGTTTATGAAGATGAACTCGGGAGAGATAGAGGAAGGGCAAATGGTGCTTAGAGCAAAGATTGACATGGCTAATCCTAATATGCACTTCAGAGATCCTATCATCTATCGTGTAGTGAAACACCCTCACCACAGAACTGGCACAACGTGGAAAGCATATCCAATGTATGACTTTGCACACGGACAAAGCGACTATTTTGAGGGAGTAACACACTCACTTTGTACGTTAGAGTTTGTTGTGCATAGACCACTTTACGACCTATTCATAGACTGGTTGAAGGAAGGCAAAGACTTAGACGACAACAGACCAAGACAAACAGAATTTAATAAGCTAAATCTTAGCTACACACTGATGAGCAAAAGAAACTTGCTGACATTGGTTAAAGAAAACCTTGTGAATGGTTGGGACGACCCACGTATGCCTACAATATGCGGATTCCGCAGACGTGGTTACTCGCCTGTATCAATACACAAGTTCATTGATAAGATTGGATATACAACTTATGATGCACTTAACGACATTGCATTATTGGAAAGCTCGGTAAGAGAAGACCTTAACCAAAGAGCAACAAGAGTTTCTGCTGTGATAAATCCAGTGAAACTGATTGTAACAAACTATCCTGAGGGCAAGGTTGAACTTCTTGAGGCTGTAAACAATCCTGAACGTCCAGAAGACGGAACACACTCAATCGAGTTCGCAAGAGAGTTGTGGATAGAAAGAGATGACTTTATGGAAGATGCACCAAAGAAATACTTCCGCATGACTCCAGGACAAGAAGTTCGTTTGAAGCATGCTTACATAGTGAAATGTACAGGCTGCAAGAAAGATGAAGCAGGCAATGTGGTAGAGGTATATTGCGAGTATGACCCAAATACTAAGAGTGGAATGCCAGAGGCTAACAGAAAGGTTAAAGGTACACTTCACTGGGTTAGCGTTGAACATAGTGTCAAGGCAGAAGTAAGAATGTATGACAGACTATGGAAGGTAGAAAATCCAAGAGATGAACTATCAGCTATCAGAGAAGAAAAGCAATGTGATGCGCTAACGGCAATGAAAGAAATCATAAATCCAGATTCTTTGAACATAGTTACAGACTGTTACATAGAGAAGTATGCTGCAACTTTGCCAACATACTCTTACTTACAGTTCCAACGTATAGGATACTTCAACATAGATAAAGAATCTACTCCAGACAGGCTGATATTCAACAAGACAGTAGGTCTTAAAGATAGCTGGGGAAAGATAAATAAGTAAACATCAAACTAAAGAATGTCTAAAGACAATTCACAAGACAACCAAGAAAAAGAATTACAACTCTTGATAGAAAACTATGAAGAGGCAAAGAGTAAAGGCGAGTCTATCTATTTTGACGCATCGGATTTTGCAGATATAGCAAATTATTACATTGAAATGTATATGTATTCAGAAGCGGCAGAATTGTTAGACTTAGCCCTCTCTATACATGCTGAAAACACGGAGCTGTTGCTTGAAAAAGCACTTCTGCACATGGAGTATTCGCAGACAGACGAAGCAAGGGAAGTGTTATACAGCATAAAGGACGACACACACATTGGAGTCATTGTGGAGAAGGCACAGCTTGAACTTATGGAAAGAACTGATGAGTTGTCTGTCAAAAAAGCTATGGACATTATGTCGGCTATCAATGAGGAAGACAGAGATTTGCCCTTGCTTATCGAGGTGTACAACATATTCTTATCGCAAAAGCTATATTCACCAGCCAAGCATTGGCTAGACATTATTAC
>JAUMWZ010000158.1 GCA_030529405.1 Bacteroides sp.
GTGGTTGATGTTTGAGAGTTCCACCAAGGTAACATTTGATGTGAAGCCGAAAATCTTTTCAAACAATAGCAGTAGGGGATAGGTAAACAGGAGTAGAACTCCGTTTATCACGAAGTAGATGTACATTCTGTGGTTTAACTTAGATAGGTCGTTTAGCACCTTTGTTTCTGTCATCAACTCGAAAGAGAAGTACACGAATACGTAAGTAGCTATAATGACGAGTGCTGTTTTGAATATCTGAGAACGTTCGTGAAGTTCTTTCAAACTGAATATCGCCACTAGCCCCGCAGCTATTTGTGTGAGAATAAATTCGTGAGGGAACTTGAGCATAACGGAGCATATAAGTATTGTAACAACGTGGCTCAAGAATGCCGTGCGTGAGTCTAGCAGTATGCGTACTATGACTGGTAGCATAGCATACGGAATGATATAGACGCTGAACATGCTGTTTTTCATCAGCAAGGCAGTGGCTACACAATAGAAAACGATAAGTGTGAATATGATGTAAAGACTGCCTTTATGGGTGTAAAATTCTTTTTTGAATAGGTCAATGTATAGCATAAAGTAAAGCAGAATGATAGATACAAACAGTATCTGACCTAATAGAATTAGTGTCGTTTGCCCATCATTTTCGTATCTTTTTACCGACTCTTTTTTCAAAGACTCGAGTATGTCGAATGTGTTTGCATCAACAATCTCTCCTCTATCTATTATCTTTTGACCCGTAACAACCACTCCGTTTGCCCAAGAGTAGTTACTCATCACGTCAGACTTGGCAACCTCTGTCTTTTCTTTTTCGTAGAAAATGTTGTTGGTAATGCAGTCTTCCACTGAGCATTCTTTTATCTTGCTAATGTCAAGACCGCTACCTCTAAACTCGTTCACTAAGTGTTCGTATGCTCGCTTTGTGGTCATCAGACTTTCCACAGCTCTTGGTGTTGCTCTGTTGTTGTCTATGAGCATAATCCTACTTGTGTTTTCCTCTTTCAGCCTTTTTTCGTCTTCGCTAGTGATTACTCCGCTACTGTAAATCTCACGCAGAGCTTTCTCTATGTGTTGAGTGTATTTGTGGCTGTTGGCAAGATTTTCGTTGTTCTTTATAAATTCTTCTTTCAGTCTTTTTATAGCTTCTTCTTCAACTGCCTTGTTTATCCTAAAATACGGTTCGAACGATGCCATGAGGCTATCTCTTTCTTTATCTACCGTTTCGTTGTCTTTGTATATAGGGAAGTCGAACGTAGCTATCAGCTGACTGTATTTCCATGGCTTGTTCTTTTCATATTGATAGTTGAACACCCCACTTCTTGGCATAAAATAAACTATGACTGTCACCGATGCCACAAAAAGAAGAAGTCTAAACGCAAAGTCTTTACTTAAAAACTTGCTTTTTTCTTCCTGCTTATTATCCATATCTCGTTATGTAAAGTTATTAGTCTTAACAGCAAAAGTATGAATAATATTCATATACAGTGCGAATTAACTTCGTTTTTTGACAATCTATATATGTGTTTAGTTAATCTTATAGTCGGGCTGTTGCTAACTATATACTTTTGACTTACAATTTATTTATGGTTGGTTTAGCAACCGAAGATGATTTTCTTTGATAGTCTTATCAATAAAAAGCGACTGAAAACGAATAAGGTATAGAAACTAATGCTAACTTTGCCGAGTTTTATAAGTATAACAATGAAAGTATGACTACACAAAGAGTAAGAGTTCGCTTTGCTCCAAGTCCGACAGGAGCTTTGCACATCGGAGGCGTACGTACAGCCCTTTATAACTACCTGTTTGCTAAACAACACAACGGAGATTTCATCTTCCGTATAGAAGATACTGACTCAAACAGATTTGTGCCAGGTGCGGAGGAATATATAATAGAGTCTTTCAAATGGTTGGGGGTTGAGTTTGACGAGGGCGTGAGCTTTGGAGGTAACTACGGACCTTACAGACAGTCAGAAAGAAGAGATATTTACAAGAAATATGTTGATGTGTTGCTTAATAACGGAAAGGCTTACATCGCATTCGATACTCCCGAAGAACTGGAGGCTAAGCGTGCGGAAGTGGCAAACTTCCAGTATGATGCAACAACTCGTGGTGTTATGCGCAACTCGCTAACACTATCAGCTGAGGAAGTGAAACAACTCATCGACAGCGGACATCAGTATGTCGTTCGTTTCAAGATAGAACCAAACGAGGACGTGCGTGTGGACGACCTTATACGTGGTGAGGTTGTTATAAACTCATCTGTGCTTGACGACAAAGTGTTGTATAAATCAGCTGACGAACTACCGACATACCACTTGGCAAATATAGTAGACGACCATTTGATGGAGGTTAGTCACGTTATACGTGGTGAGGAATGGTTGCCGTCTGCTCCACTGCACGTGTTGCTATACAGAGCATTTGGTTGGGAGGATACTATGCCACGATTTGCTCACCTACCTCTTTTGCTTAAACCAGAGGGTAACGGTAAGTTGAGCAAGCGCGACGGTGACAGACTTGGATTTCCTGTGTTCCCACTTGAATGGAAAGACCCTAAGACGGGAGATGTTTCATCGGGATACAGAGAGAGTGGATATTTGCCTCAAGCGGTGTTAAACTTCCTTGCTCTGCTTGGCTGGAACCCAGGCGATGACAAGGAGATTATGAGCCTTGACGAGATGATTAGCTTGTTTGATCTTTCTCGTTGCAGTAAGTCGGGGGCTAAGTTCGACTATAAGAAAGGAATGTGGTTTAACCACCAATACATACAATCTACTCCAAACAGCGAGCTGGCTTTAATGTTTATGCCTATACTTGAAGAAAATGGAGTGAAGGCTGACGTGGAAACAGTTACAAGAGTGGTAGAGCTGACAAAGAGCAGAGTAAACTTCGTTAAAGAACTTTGGGAAGCATCATCATTCTTCTTCGTTGCTCCTACCGCATACGATGAAAAGACTGTCAAAAAACGCTGGAAAGAAGATATTCCGCAAGTGATGAGCGAGCTAATTGACTTGCTAAACAATATGAGCGATTTCAGTGCAGAGAGCCAAGAAAAAGCTGTTATGGACTGGATTGCCACAAAAGAATATCATGCAGGCAATGTAATGAATGCTTTCAGACTTGCTGTTGTTGGCGAAGGCAAAGGTCCTCACATGTTTGATATCACAAACATCATCGGTAAGGAAGAAACGATTAAGCGCATCAAGCGTGCTGTTGAAGTGTTAGGATAGTCTATGCTCTATAATATAATTATCACGCTCGGCAATCTGCTGATATATATTCTTGCACCTTTTAGCCGTAAGCCACGAAAGATGATGAAAGGTCATTGGGTGGTGTATGACTTGCTAAGACAACAGATAGAGGTTGGCAAGAAGTACATTTGGTTTCATGCCGCATCTCTCGGTGAGTTCGAACAAGGGCGACCACTTATTGAGGCTGTCAGAGAGAAGTATCCCGAATATAAGATACTACTAACTTTCTTCTCTCCGTCAGGATATGAGGTGCGCAAGAACTATAAGGGGGCAGATGTTGTGTGCTATATGCCGATAGACAAGCCAAGAAATGTGCGCAAGTTCCTTAACATCGCAAACCCCGTAATGGCTTTCTTCATAAAGTATGAGTTTTGGAAAAACTTCCTTGACGAACTCAATCGCAGAAACATTCCTACTTACAGTGTCTCTTCAATCTTCCGAAAAGACCAGATATTCTTTAAGTGGTACGGCTTTCGCTATAAACGATT
>JAUMWZ010000159.1 GCA_030529405.1 Bacteroides sp.
AAACTATATATTGCCGATTTACAAACTATATATCATTGACTTGAAAACTGTATATGGTTTAGAAATGAGTTTCATTAGCATATCATGGAGTGGAACTATCCACCTCCAAAAAGCATTATAGAAGAAGAAAAAGAGTATTCATATAAAAAGAAAAAGCAAAGACTATACTGTCTTACCTAAATCACTTATTGATAAAGGCTTTAAGACAGTATAGTCTTTGCTAATATATATCTGAACTGACAAATGCTGTCAGCCTATTGTTTTAGTATGAATGGCTACTACTGTCCATCTCATCTTTTGTAATCTTGTGTATATCTATACTGCGCCATGCATAGAATATATATGCAAGCACAAAAGGCACAAGCAACGAAACGATAGCCATAGTCTTCAACGTAAACTCACTTGAACAGCTGTTTGCAAGGGTTAGAGAGTATTGCATATCTATATTTGATGGATAATAGGCTGTGTTATTAAATCCAGCTACAAGGAATATAGCCCATACTGTAAGCACAGTTCCTATACCTACAAACCATATACCTTTGTCGAATGTAGACTTAAAGATTGTCTTCACAATTCCGAACAACACCAAAACAACTCCTATTAAGAACATAGCCAAAACAACTGGCATCTCGATGAAGTTTGTCAAATACTTGTAAGTCTCCATATATACTTCTCCTGTTTCTGGATTAACAGCAAAACCTTCGCCAAGCAACATTCTGCCCACAAAAGCCAAGAAGAAAACTAGGAAAAGAGGAGTGTATATCCACAAAGCCTTGCGCGCTCTGTCAATAAGAGGCTTATAGTCTATGTTGTTTATGAAGTATAGTATTCCAAGAATACGTGCCAAGAAAAACACAGCAAGACCCAATACCACATTCCATAAGTCTAACAAAGCATCTAAACCATGAGAGGCATTATCCCAATGGCTTATTGTGTTCATTGTCATGTTAGTCAGATTACCCTTTTCTACTACAAAGTTTGACCCTGTAAAGAATGTAGCCACTGCGCCACCAAGCAATATCGGACCCACGATACCATTTATAACCAGGAATGTGTGATATGTTTTCTTACCCAAAATGTTACCTGCTTTTCCGCTGAACTCATAACTAACAGCTTGAAGAACAAAGCTAAACAAGATAATCATCCAAAGCCAATAGGCACCACCAAAGCTTGTACTGTAGAACAAAGGGAAAGAAGCGAAAAATCCACCTCCAAATGTTACCAAAGTAGTGAAAGTAAATTCCCACTTACGACCAGTAGAGTTCAACATCATCTTACGCTCATCTTCCGTCTTGCCTAACTCGAACAAGAAAGAGTTTCCTCCTTGAACAAACAACAGAAAAACTAATATTGCGCCAAGAAGCGATACTACCAACCACCAATAGTGTTGTAGAAATGTATAATCGAAATTCATAATTTATTAGTTATTTGAGTTATTATTCAATGTGAAGCATTAGGACCTTTCTTTATTTCCTTTATCATAATGTTTATCTCTGCAGCTAACATTATAGTGAAAATAAATAGGAATATGAAGAAAGTTATCTGTACCGAAGAAGTAGGAACCTTAGAGATTGCTGCTACAATCGGTAGCAAATCTTGTATAGCCCAAGGCTGACGACCGCACTCTGCTACTACCCAGCCAGCTTGACCGGCTATATATCCCAACGGAACAGTAAACAACGCAACCCATTGTAACCAACGCTTGTCTTCCAGTTTGTTTTTGTATGAGAAGAAAATAACTACTAAGAAGAACAAGATAAAGTATCCTCCAAGCGAAACCATTATTCTGAATGCATAGAAGTTCAAAGGTATATTAGGGACTAGGTCTTTAGCATCTTTGATGTAACCATAGCCAAAGAACTTGTCATGTTCTCTGAATGTCTTCAAAGCCTCAGCTGCACCAACTTCGTCTTTGGCTTGCTTTGCAGCTCTATACTCTGCCAATGACTTGATAGCTATCTTTCCTCTGCGCATCTTTTCTTCTGCAGACAAAGCTATACTACCATCACTCATCGGATAACCTCCCTCTAATACTTCTTTAACTCCTGGTACGTATGTATCGAAACTGTTGCCAGCTAAGAAAGAAAGCATACCTGGTGCTTCTATTTTGAATAGAAAAGGATTAACTCCATCATCGTAAGTTTTCTTTTCAGGATTAAGCATTCCAATTCCAACAAGTCCTACGTTTGTTCCACCTTCATATAGACCTTCTGCGGCAGCAAGCTTCATTGGCTGTTTTTGTGCTACTTGCACAGCTGAACCATGACCTGTTGTTGCCACAAGAATAGTAGATACTAAACCAAAGATTGCACCTATCTTTATACTTGCAAGAGCGAACTTTGTGTCGCGTTTCTTCAACAGATACCAGCAGCTTATACCTACAACAAAAACCCCACCAAGCACCCAGCCCGAAAGAACTGTATGGAAGAACTTATTAACTGCAAAAGGAGATGTAGCCACTTCAACGAAACTTACCATTTCGTTACGCATTGTGTCGGGGTTGAATTGCATACCAACAGGGTTTTGCATCCAAGCGTTTGCCACAAGAATCCACCATGCCGAGATTGTAGCTCCTATACCAGTGAGCCATGTAGAGGCTAGATGGAATCTCTTACTTACCTTGTCCCAACCGAAGAACATTACTGCAATGAACGTTGCTTCCATAAAGAAAGCCAAGATACCTTCTATTGCAAGAGGTGCACCGAATATATCTCCGACGAACCAAGAATAGTTACTCCAGTTTGTACCGAATTCAAATTCAAGAATCAATCCAGTAGCCACTCCGACAGCGAAGTTAATACCGAACAACTTCATCCAGAACTTTGCTGTATTTTTCCAAAACACGTCGCCAGTTTTGTAGTAGATTGTTTCCATGACCGCCATAATCATAGCAAGTCCAAGTGTCAGAGGAACGAAAATCCAGTGATACATGGCAGTCAATGCAAATTGGGCTCTCGACCAATCAAACAAAGAAGTGTCAATACTTTCAATCATAATTTTATGTTTTAATGTTAATAGTTATTCCTCTTCCAAGGGTATAGCGCGTTCAATCAATTCCTTTCCCACATATCCTGCCTTATCATCATTGACAGCATTTTGTTTGATATGATTTGGGAAGAAAAACATCTTTAAGATAAAGAACATCACGAACAATTTGATGAGAATTATTGCCCACAATGTCTTTCCGAGCGTCATGCTCTTGAAACCTTCAATATAGAAGTTCCACACTTTTTTTATAGGGTTAGCCATTCAAATAAATATGATATTTATAAGGGTTATTATTAGTTTACTCAATACAAAATTAGTCTTTTTGCGATAAATGCAAACCCTAACAAAAGTATTTTGAGCAATACGAAAGTGTATTATTTTTCCTTTTGCTCCAAAGTTATAACGATATGAAAGACTTTGTCTTAGATATGACAAAAAGATAAAGCAAACTACGAACAACACAACAAGCTTTTCAGACCTTGTAGAGCATAAAAAGCTGATGGAAACATAAAGATGAAAGCGCAAACTATATATAGCTAATAAACGGACTATATATAGTCTACATGTAAACTATATACAACTGATTTACAAACCATATATAGTCTACAAACCACTGTCTATCAAACAATAAGCAGGTCGCTCATGATGTTGTCAGACAGGAATATACCTTCACGAGTGAGTGATAAACTATTGTCTTTGTGGGTAAGAAGATT
>JAUMWZ010000160.1 GCA_030529405.1 Bacteroides sp.
TATGGTTTACAACTAGACTATATATACTTGAGAAATCAGCTATATTATATATTAAAACGAAACCGCAACGTTTAGCATAAAGTTTCTACCTGCTTGTGCTGACAGACCTTTATAGTCGTAGCGCACAAGATTAGAACCTTCTTGCGAAAGTCCACTACCTGCATATCCGTTTGAATAATAGTCTGTGTTGAAGATGTTATACAAACTTAGTCCGATAGTAGTTTCTTTCACTACTGGCAAATTCATCTTATACGACAAGTGAAGGTTGTTTACAAAGTAAGCATCAAGAGATAGTTCGTCAAGATTAGCATTCGAAAGGTATTGCTTACTTACATAGTGCGACTGTAAACGTGCTTCGAAAGCCTTGTATTGATATCTCAACTCACCGTTAAGCACCAAGTTTGGCGAGAAAGCTATCTCTCTGTCGGCATACGATATAGTCTTTTTATTCTTACTATCTGTTGTATATTCTTCGTATAAGTATAGTGTTTCCTTAAAGTCTTTTATTTTGTTTGTAGAAAGTGCAGCATTCATATTCAATCCAAAGCCCAATGGCAGTCTAACATCGGTTGTCAGTTCCACACCTGCACGATAACTCTTGCTCACATTCTCTAATATCATACGTCCTGTTTGACTTAACTCTCCAGTAGGAACAAGCTGGTCTTTATAGTCCATATAATATAGGTTTGCGCCAAACGATAGCCAGTAGTTCTCGAAATTATATCCCAATTCATAGTCGAACATTCTCTCTGCACGTGGTTTTTCTCCTGATTTGTTTTCCAAATAGTTTGTTCTTGTAGGCTCACGATGTGCTACTGCAAACGAAGCGTATAACTTATTATTCCTATTTGGTTGATAGCTAACACCTGCTTTAGGGTTTATGAAGTTGAACTTATCTGTTATATCAAACTGCTGTTGTGCTTTCTTCACTTCGTCCCAACGGTCAGTTGTTCCGTCTGTGTAGTATGAAATGTGTCGCAACTGTACATCGCCATAAAGGTTTAAGTTATTTATTGGCTGATAATTTGTTCTTACGTATGCGTTTGCCTCAAGCTTATTGCCCGTACTGAAATAATAGTTTTGGTCTGGATTGATGTGACCTACATAGTTCTTTATCCATGCTATCTTTCCAAAGTGGTCGCCTTTGTATCTGTTTAGTGCACCACCTAGTTCAAGGTTAAAGTTTTCTTTGTTGTCGTATGTAGTTGAAAACATCGAACCTACAAAATAGTTGTCAAGATGTTTCTCTCTTATTAGGTCTGACTTCTTCACTGTTTCGCCGTTAAGAGTATATTGTTTAAGTCCGAATTCTTTCAGTTTTCTTCCTTGTTTATATTCTCTGTAAAATCCATCGCCCTTAGTGTAGTGCAGAGTAGCCATTGCCTTCCAGTCATCTGTCATCTTTGTGTTTATTATCAGATGATAGTGTTGCTGTTGGTAAAGGTCTATTTGGTCGTTATAGAAGTGTTGTTTTCCTCCATTTAGTGAATGGTATTGTGTTTTACCATTAGCATCTTTGTACTTATCCTTACTGAATACATTTCCATGTTTATCTGTTGCAAACATTAAACCGCTTTCGTTGTAAGTTCTGCCATATAGTTTTATGTTGTCAGGTGATGCATAATTCCAAGCATGGTAAGTACGTTCTTTTCCTCCGAAAGTAAGAAGCTTGATGGTAGTATAGTTGTTTACATACGCCATTTGTGCAAAGTATGATTGCAATTTGGCTGATGCTCTGTCTATATAACCATCAGTGTAGGTGTTAGATAGTCTTCCGCTGAACTCCCAGTGTCCACCAATCAATCCTGTTGTGAATTGTACTGTTTGTCTGCTTGTATTGTATGACCCTGCAGAGAAAATTACATTTCCTCCTGGTTTGATAGAAACTCCGTTTGTTTGCATATTGATGCTTGCGCCAAAAGCTCCTGCTCCGTTCTTAGATGTACCGACTCCACGTTGCACTTGAATAGCGTTTAGCGACGAAACAAGGTCTGGCATATTTACCCAATATACGCTGTGGCTTTCAGAGTCGTTTATTGGAACCCCATTTGCTGTTACATTTATCCTTGTAGCATCTACACCTCTTATTCTTAGTGAGCTATATCCTATTCCTGCACCTGCATCACTTGTTTTCACAAGTGATGGTGTTCCGCTCAAGATACTTGGTATATCTCTTCCTAAATTGTTTTTCTTCAGCTTGTCTTTGTTTAGGTTTGTGTATGCCACTGGTGTTTTCTCAGTAGCTCCACCAACTACAACTACCTCGTCAATAGAGTGTGTATCATTCACAATACTACCTTTTATGAGAGTATCTACCACTGTAATTGTGCTTGTAGAAGTTCTTAGCTTACTCTTTTTTTTATTATTCTGTGCGTTCACACAAATACTTGTTGCTATCAGTGCAATAGCGAAAGTAATTTTTATTGTACGTTGTATCATTTTTTTAGTATATAGTTTTTAGTTTTTCAAAACAGTTCACTCAATACATAATGAGTTTACATACTGTTTTGTTTTCTTTATGCTCAAGATAATGTAAAACTTTGCACAAAAGTATCATAAAATAATATTACTACATAGACAAACTTTTCTATTACCATCAAAAATGATATTTTTGTATTTCAATTATATATAAACAAGAAATAAGCTATATACAATTTGCAAATCAACTATATACAGTTTGCAAGTAGACTGTATACGGTTTAGAAAGTAACTATACACTATTTATTTTATGTCACTATTTACAGAAGTAACACAAAAAACAGATTCAATAGCAACAACAGCTAAAGAAAGCATCTTGAGCAAGTCTATAAACATTGTTGATGGTATAAACCCTGACGAGATAAAGAACTTATTGGACAGGTTAGTGGAGTGGAGTATAACTGCTTCAGGACGTATATTGTCTGCCATAATCATATTTATCGTTGGTCGTCTTGTCATATCATTGATAAAACGATTCTTAATAAAGATTATGGAGAAAAGGAATGTTGATTTGGGAGTTCGTACATTCGTTAGTAGCTTAGTAAATATACTTTTGATAGTAGTTCTCTGTATCGCCGTAGTAAGTAAGCTAGGTGTAGAGACAACTTCTTTCGCAGCCCTTCTTGCATCAGCTGGTGTTGCCATCGGTATGGCTTTGTCTGGCAACCTGCAAAACTTTGCTGGAGGACTTGTTATTCTATTACTAAAGCCCTATAAAGTTGGAGATTTCATAGAAAATCAGAACTTCTTGGGCACAGTTACAGAAATACAGATATTCCACACAATATTAAAAACTCCTGACAACAAGATGATATACATTCCAAACGGTACTCTAAACAGCGGTGTTTTGGTAAACTATAACAGGCAAACAACAAGACGTATAGAGTGGGTTGTAGGCGTTGAATACGGAGAAGATTATGACAAAGTGCGCAGAGTGTTGAAAAGTATTATAGACAGTGAGAAAAGAATAGTGCAAGACCCTCTACCAATCATCGAGCTAAATGCGCTCGCTGCAAGTAGTGTCAATATAGTAGTAAGATGTTGGGTAAATACAGAAGACTATTGGGACGTATATTTCAAGATTAACCAAGAGGTATACAAGACGTTCAATAAAGAAGGAATTGGCTTCCCATTTCCACAGCTTACAGTGCACAACGCACAAAAGTAATGAAACAAATAAGCGTGCAACAGATTTCAAACAATCG
>JAUMWZ010000161.1 GCA_030529405.1 Bacteroides sp.
CCTAACAATGAAGGGCTGAAAGTTCCGATAGAGTTGTCAGTGTCGGTGCATAGTGATGCCGGACATAGCAAGATAGATAATCTGATAGGAACACTGGGTATATGTACCACCAACCATAATGACGGTTTGCTTGCAACTGGTACTCACAGATTGGCTTCGAGAGATTTGTCTGACATGATAATATCTCAAATTCAAGAAGATATAAATTATACATACAAAGCAGATTGGCCTATACGTGGTATATGGGATAAGAGTTACAGCGAATCAAGGCGTCCTGAAGTACCGTCTACGATAATTGAACTTCTGTCACACCAAAACTTCGCTGATTTGAAATATGGTCACAATCCAAGGTTTAAGTTTGTTGTTGGACGAGCAATATATAAATCGATATTGAAGTATATGGCTCAAAAAAACAATACGGAATATGTTGTTCAGCCACTGCCTGTAAATAGCTTCTCAGCTGAGTTTGGAGAGAAGGAAAACACAGTTATCTTAAATTGGAAATCAACTGTAGATAAACAAGAAGTCAGTGCTATATCAAATAGATATGTACTGTATACATCTACCGATGGAGTGTCTTTTGATAACGGAACAGTGGTTAATTCAACAAGCCATACGGTAAAAATATTGCCAGGAAAAATATATTCGTTCAAGGTTACTGCGCTGAATGATGGGGGAGAGAGCTTTCCTTCAGAAGTGTTGTCGGTGCATAAGTCTATGACAGAAAAATCAGTGGTTATGATTGTCAATGGGTTTGACAAAATTAGCGCACCAAAGATAATAGACACTATGGACGAGGCAGGTTTTGACGTTGTTAATGGTACAGACATATCTTATATGAAGAATATTACAACCTGCGGTAACCAGATTTGTTTTGACCGCTCTCTAGGAGGTGGAGAAGGAATAGGTAGTCTTGGCTACAGCAGTGATGATATGATTGACGTAATTTCTGCAGGAAACACTTTCAATTATCCCTACAAACACGGGCAGTCTATAGTTATGGCAAGAGATTACAGCTTTGTGTCGTGTAGCAAAGAAGCAGTAGAGAAGAACTTGGTAGACTTGAATAAGTATGAAATTGTGAACTACATACTCGGACTGCAAGGACAATCGGCTGGAGGAGTAAGCACAGATAAAACTTTCAGCAACAAGATGCAGGCTGTGATTGATGAATATTGCAGACTTGGAGGAAACCTACTTGTCAGCGGAGCATATATAGCTAGCGATATGAGTAAGAACGATGAGGACAGATTTTTTATTAGTAATGTTCTTAAATATCAGTTAGATGAGGAGGCAAAAAAGCATGATGAAGGACTGTATGGACTTACACTGCAATTTGGATTGTTCTCAGAAAGGAATCCTAAAACATATAGAGTTCCAAGCATTGATGCAATAACACCTTCTAAAGGAGCTATTGCTGTGCTAGGATTTAATGATAATGGTCAG
Source organism: Bacteroides sp. (assembly GCA_030529405.1). Lineage (GTDB taxonomy): Bacteria > Bacteroidota > Bacteroidia > Bacteroidales > Bacteroidaceae > JAUMWZ01. Next base: position 1,447 of record JAUMWZ010000161.1, read on the forward strand.
GCTTGTGGTGTAGCATACAAAGGAAAATATAAGGTGTTTGCGTTATCATTCCCTTTTGAGTCTATTGTTACCAAACATGAAAGAGATGTTCTAATGGCAAGTATCTTGAACTATTTCACTAAGAAATAAAACCTTAGTAGTGCTTTATTGTGATGATAGATAATATCCTTAAAGTTACAGACTGGCTACCCACAACCAAGAAAGAGGTAGAACTTAGAGGTTGGGAAAGACTTGATGTCATCTTGTTTAGTGGAGATGCTTATGTTGATCATCCTTCTTTTGGTGCGGCAGTGATAGGGCGTATTCTCGAAGCTGAGGGATTGAAGGTGGCAATAGTACCTCAACCAAACTGGAGAGATGATTTGCGTGACTTCAAAAAGCTTGGCACTCCGCGTCTGTTCTTCGGTATTTCGCCCGGCTGTATGGATTCTATGGTAAACAAGTATACTGCCAACAAACGTTTGCGAAGTGAAGATGCCTACACACCTGACGGTAGAGTAGATATGCGCCCTGAATATCCTACTATAGTATACACTAAGATTCTGAAACAATTATATCCCAACACACCTGTTGTGTTAGGAGGAATAGAGGCGAGTTTGAGAAGACTTACCCACTATGACTATTGGCAAGACAAGGTAAGACCAAGCATTTTGCTTGATAGTGGTGCAGACTTGCTTATCTATGGAATGGGAGAAAAGCCGATAACTGACTTGGTAAACAAGATGAGGGAGAGGTTATCTGACGATGAAGATGTGTTTACTTCGTCTATGATGAAAGAAATATCATCGTCTTTGTTGCAGACAACTTACATAGCAGATGCTCGAAATTGGCTATCGAAGGAAGAAGATATTCGTCTTTATTCTCATGAAGAATGTCTTCACGATAAGAAGAAACAAGCATCTAACTTTAAGCATATCGAAGAAGAATCTAATAAATATTACGCCTCACGTATTACTCAACTGACGGGAAACAAAGTGGTGGTGGTAAATCCGCCATATCCACCTATGACGGAAGATGAGCTTGACCGCTCTTTTGACCTTCCTTACACTCGCCTGCCACACCCTAAGTATAAGGGCAAAAGAATACCTGCTTTTGATATGATTAAGTTTTCAATCAACATGCACAGAGGCTGTTTTGGCGGTTGTGCCTTCTGCACTATATCCGCTCATCAAGGAAAGTTTATTGCAAGCAGAAGTAAGAAGTCGATACTTGACGAGGTAAAGAAGGTGGTAAAACAACCCGACTTCAAAGGCTATTTGAGCGATTTGGGAGGGCCATCAGCCAATATGTATAAGATGCAAGGAGTAGATTTGAACATCTGCCGTAAGTGTAAAAAGCCGTCGTGCATACACCCTCGAGTTTGTCCTAATCTTAACTATGACCATACACCTTTGATAGATATCTACAAGGCTGTAGACAAGATAGACGGAGTGAAGAAGTCGTTTATCGGTAGTGGGGTAAGATATGACTTGCTGATGCATAAGGGTAAGGAGGAAAAGGCTAATAAAAGTTTGGAGGAATATACCACCGAATTGATTAAAAACCATGTTAGTGGCAGACTGAAAGTAGCTCCGGAACACACAAGTGCAAAGGTGCTTGACGTGATGCGTAAGCCTAACTTTGAACTATTTGAACAGTTCAAAAAGAAGTTTGACTCTATAAACAAGGAGCACAATCTTAAGCAACAGTTGATACCATATTTTATTTCTTCTCACCCAGGCTGTACAGCCGAAGAGATGGCTGAACTGGCTGTGATAACAAAGCGTCTTGATTTTCATCTAGAGCAAGTGCAAGATTTCACACCAACACCTATGACTGTGGCAACAGAGGCTTGGTATACGGGCTATCACCCATACACTCTGCAACCCATATTTAGCGCAAAAACTCCTAAGGAGAAGCTAGCTCAGCGTCAGTTCTTCTTTTGGTATAAACCAGAGGAGAGAAGAAACATAATGGACACGCTTAACAGAATGGGACGTAGAGACCTTATTGAAAAACTGTATGGTAGTGCGCAGCGAGGGAATAATACTTCCGACAACAGCCGTGGAAAAAACAAAAAGAAAAGGACTAAATAACTGCCTATCTCACATAATACCTTAGTTTGCTGATTTAAGTATTATACATCACAATAAGTGTGTATTCTGATGTTATGCAAACGGTGTATAGTTTGAAAATAGATTGTATATACTTTACTTCTAATTTATATATGGTTTATT
>JAUMWZ010000162.1 GCA_030529405.1 Bacteroides sp.
TTGTTCATTTCTAATCCATATATAACCAACTTTCAGTCTATATATAGTTTGCAAATTGACTCTATATAGTTTGTATGTCAGTTATATATAGTTCAAAATGGGCTTAATATTTACCTATTTAGTGACTATTATACATAGCAAAGTTAGCTTTTTATGCTTACCAACGTCTAAAAGAAGAACTAAAAAACATTATTTACCTATTGTTTTGTTAATTTCTTCTATGTAGTTAAGTATTTCTTTCCTTCCTAGTCTGCTTTCTGACGATGATATGAAGTGAGGCGGTAGTTCTTCCCAATTTTCTTTAAGTTTCTTCAAGTAAGAAGCTATATTACCTCCCAATTTGCCCCCTTTTAGTTTGTCTGCCTTAGTGAACACTATTGAGAACGGAACTCCATTCTCTCCTAACCAATCCATAAACTCTAAATCTATCTTTTGAGGCTCAAGTCTGCTGTCAATAAGCAAGAAAAGATTTGTCATCTGTTCTCTTTCAAGGATATAATCCTCTATTACCTTCTTTATTTGTGCCTGTCCTTTCTGTCCTCTCCTTGCATATCCATATCCAGGTAAATCAACAAGATACCATTCATTATTTATAATGAAGTGGTTTATTAACATTGTCTTGCCCGGAGTGGCAGAAGTCATTGCCAGCGACTTTCTGTTTGTCAGCATGTTTATGAGGCTTGACTTACCCACATTAGAACGCCCAATGAAAGCATACTCAGGTGCATCTCCCGCAGGACACTTCTTGACGTCTGTGTTACTTATTACAAATTCTGCTGAACCTATTTCCATATTATCTTATGAATTATATTTCTAAACTTCGTTTATCTATGCAAATATACGGTTTTAGAGTTATAACACACAATTTGGATAAAATCAGACAGAGCAAATGTTGTGAACACTATGCGTAACATAAAACGATATGGCATTCGCATGATGTATACAGATAAGTTGTAAGCTATATATAGTTTGAAAACAAACTGTATATGAATTACAACTAAACTATATAGAGTTTAATTCTTAACTCTATATAGTTTACATTTGCTTTAATATCAATTAGTTTCCTAATCTTGAAGTGTCTATTGTCTTGTGAGAACGCTTTTTGTATGCTCCAAACTTATAAGATACGTTTATTCTAAACGTTCTTTTATATTTACCATTATAGAATGAAAAGTTTTGACCCTCTATTGCCGAGCTAACTCTAGGCATTCCCTTATTTAGCAAATCATCTCCTTTTGCTGTGATGACTAAGTTGTTGTTCATAAAACTGCATCTTAGTCCTGCATTTAATACTAATATGCTTTCAAGATTATACGTTGTCTGAATTGACGGTGTCAAGTATCTTGCGTCTATATCTAAAGATATTGCAGGTCTTTTCGATATCCTTATGTTGTTGGCTACCATAGTAAACAATCTCCAATTATCTCTACTTACTTTCAAACCATAGAAGTTGTCGTTCTTGACCGAGTTATAGCAACCTTGCAAAACAGCCCTACCACTCCACACATTAGATACGTTGAAAGGAACAGCAAACAACAGCTCTATGCTAGATTTATAATTCCAGTTAAAGGTTTGATACATCATTTTCAGCTCGTTCCTAGATTGAAAAGCCGACTGTTCAAACGCATTTTTCCTGTAATTTATAGATAGTTGCATGACATATCGTTGTTTGAATATATTTCTGAAAGATATATCGTACATGCTCATTGGCGTTAGTTCTGGGTTACCATATATATCCATGTAGTTTCCGAGAGTGGTCTTTCTCTTGCCCATAGTCCAGAATGCAGGATAGATTGTTTCACCAGACATAGATATTTGGAATATATATTTAGCGGGGTTCTTCATATATCCAAATTCTAAACGAGGATATGGCATAAAGCGACTAATATCACCTTTCTTATAAAATTCACCCGTTAGCGATGCAGTTAAAGACATTCCGTTTCTGAACATCTTATTAACTCCGACATAAGCATTAGTAGACAATTCTCTGTTGAAGTTGTCTGTCTGTGAGTTTTGTGAAGTTTTTACCGTGTAGTTATACACTTGACTGTCGTCGCTAAACGATAGTTTAGACATTCCACCAAAAGAAAGTGAAAAAGAATTGTCTATTTTCAAGTCCTTGTTTAAGGAGAAAACAGAAGTGTTTATTCTTTGTTTTTCGTCTATTTTGAAGTTGTTTGTGTTGTCGATTATATCTGTTACATCTTGAAACTTATTCTTTCTGTAGTGCATATATTCAAGGTTGAACTGCCAATTGTTCTTTGTCTTGTAGTCAATGTTTATGTTATGATATGCATCATTACTATGCATATCGGTATGATTGTTAAACAAATTGCTGACAGATGTATAGTCTGCATCACTAAATGGTCTTAGTGAGAAAGAATATGTAGCATCAATCTCGTGTCCGTTATTGAATATGTGGTTCAAACCTAACCTTGCATAATTATTAAAGCTACTAATGTTGTTTCGGTCTGTGTGAATAATTTCCGTTACAGTAGAGCCTACTTTGTGGTTAGAATTAAGCTCCATTACGGAAATACTATTGTTTCTTGCTACCTCATATAAGAAATCTATTGTTGTATTCTTTTTATTATATAGCAAATTACCACCTGCATTTATGCTGTTTTTCGATGTGTATGAATATCCTCCATGTGCTTCTCCAACAAACGAATTGTCTTTGCTTTTCTTCAAAACAACATTTACTACAGCTCCTCTTACTCCATATTTTGGGTGCGGGGTATACATAATTTCAATACTACCTACCCTTTCTGCCGGCAAAGAGTTTAGATAGGTTGAAATTTGCTCTAACGACATTGTGTTGCGTTTTCCGTTTACAATCAATGTCATAGAGCTTGCTCCTAAGAGTGAAATCTGATTGTTTTCTACATTTATCAATGGCACTTTTTTCAGCACATCATAAGCATTTGCAACTGCTTCATATTTTACTATCTGCTCAACATCATATTTCAGAGTTCCATTTTCTGCTTTCAACAGTGGTTTATATGCTTTTACCTCTACCTCATTGAGCATATTTGCTTTTTCTTTCATTACCACACTGCCTATGTTTTTAGCTTTATATAATTGTGTATACTGTTCATAAGCAAGATGTTTGAACGTTAATTTGAACTCTGGAAGGCTTTTCTTTATTTCAAAGGTTCCATCTTCAAGACTTATGCAACCATCTACATAGACCGAGTCTGTTGTGAACATAAAAATAGCTACTCCGTAAATTGGCTTTTCATTCTCATCTATTACCCTACCGTGAACTCTTTCTTCACTGTTGTTTTGTGCTTTTATGGTGTATACACTATAAAGGCTAAACAAAAACATAATTAGTAACAATCTGCTTAGATACTTCATAATAGAAATTGTGTGTTATAGATTTAAGTAATTAGCATACATAGCTTAATATAGGGTGCTAAATAAAAAAAAAAACTAATTATCAAGCAAATAAAACAGAAAAAATATTTAATCTGCTATGCAAATATATATTCTCATTTTTATATGTATATGTGTGCTTTTGCAAACCATATATATCTGACTTGCAAACTGTATATAGTTTGAAAACGTGGTAAACAGATGTTTCTTGACAGTACTGCATACATAAGTTGTGTAAATATTAAGCAATGAGCGATATTTAATAGGTTTATAACTCACATT
>JAUMWZ010000163.1 GCA_030529405.1 Bacteroides sp.
GTTTGAAAACAGACTATATACAGTTTGCAAATAGACTATATATAGTTTAGAAACCGATTGATAATATGCTTTTTGTGTGACAAGAAAGACCGATTTGGAATGTGTGTTTTGAATGGGCTTAGGATGATATGTTGTCGTTTGCTCGCCTAAAACAAAACAGACCGACAAAGTGAATGTGTTGGCTCTTGCGCCACCTCACTTTGTCAGTCTGTTATATGTGTTTACTATCTAATGTCTTCTTTTTCTCTTTCTGTTAGAAGAATAGTCCGAAACCAATTCTTGCACCTACTTTCGAGTTGTTGTTATCTCTAAATCTCCATTTGTAGAACACAGCAGGCTCAATTGTTACGTTTCTTGCTATGAAGAATGCATATCCTGCTTCTATTCCGAGTCCGAAATCGGCATTGAAATCATAGCCTTTATATTTATATCCTTCAACATCGGCTGTGCCACCCAAGTATATTCCGCTTTGGTCAAAATAGTATCTCATTCCAACTCCTATACCGTAATTGTCTGCAGCCTTATTCCATTGTGCGTTCACTACACCCAATGCAGCAATATTGTCTGCAATGAAAACACCCACATGCGAGCCAATTCCAAGATTTACGTTATCGTTTAGGTCGTAAGAAAAGCTTAATCCTGTTACTGAAGGGTTAAAGATGAATTTTCCTTTCTCAAATTGTGCCGATGCAGTTGTAGCAAAACCGATAATCATGCATGCTATCAATAATACTCTCTTCATAATGTTTCTGTTTTTGTTATTAGTCATTTTCTCAATTCATATATAATTAACTGCGAGCAAAAATAGAAGAAATTACGAATAAAACCACTTTTAGTTACGTTAAAAGAATTCATTAAGCACTCTTTTTATATACAGATTGCAGGTTCTAGTACTATGATATTGACTTTTGCTGTGTTTACACTCTGTTTTTTAACCTTTATAACAATGGTATAATTAACAGTTATTTCTTTCACACTCAATAGATATATCACTACTTTTGTCTAAACTATATACAGATAAAGCAAATAAGGTATGAAACGATATATACTTACTCTGATTTTTGTGATGACTACAGCTGTCGGTTTCTCTCAACATAAACACGAGGTGCGTGCTGCTTGGCTCACCACTCTGAAATCGTTAGACTGGCCTAGAAATAGTGGAACTGACAAGCAAACAGAGATGAAACAAAAGGCAGAGTTAATACAACAGCTTGACGAACTGAAGAGGGCTAAGTTTAATACCATTATCTTTCAAACTCGTATGCGTGCCGATTTGGCTTATCCATCATATTTAGAGCCTTTCCATTATGCCATTGTTGGAAGTCCGGCAACAGGTAGACCAACCTACGACCCATTAAGATTTGTCATCGAAGAATGCCATAAACGAGGAATGGAGTGTCATGCATGGATAGTCACATTGCCTTTGGGCGACAAGGCGCATATTAAGAAACAAGGCAAAGCAAGTGTATTAAACAAACTCAAACCGATGACAATTTCCCACCGAGGAGCGTATTATTTGAACCCCGCCGATGCTAGAACTAAGCAATATCTGATGAGAGTTGTGGAGGAGATTGTCTATAATTACGACATTGACGGTATTCATCTTGACTATATGAGATACCCAGACAAGGCGAATATGCTTAACGATAGCAAGGAATATAAAGCTAAGTCGAGGGGCGAAAAGCACGAAGATTGGAGGAGAAACAACATTACAAACATACTTAGACATATATATAAAGGAGTGAAAGACATCAAGCCTTGGGTGAAAGTGTCTGTTTGTCCGATAGGAAAGTATAGTGACACTTCCCGATATTCATCAAAGGGTTGGAACGCATATCGCACCGTTTCGCAAGATGTTGAACTATGGTTGAAAGAAGGTATAGTAGACCAAATCTATCCGATGATATACTTTAAGAACAACGACTTCTTTCCTTTCGTTTTGCAATGGCAAGAGTTGTCGCGCGGACGACATATTGTTCCCGGACTTGGGGTGTATTTTCTCGACCCACGTGAAGGACGTTGGCAGATTGAAGACATAGAGAAACAAATCAATTTCATACGCCGACACTCTGTTAGTGGTGTTGGATATTACCGCACAGAGTTTGTACTTAACAACAGTAAGGGCTTGTATGACAAACTGATAAATCAATATAACCAATCGGAGACAATAATTCCTGCCATTAGTTGGATAGATAGTGTTCCGCCTGCAAAACCTTCGTTTCTGAAAGCAGAGAGCATAAAAGAAGGCTATGTTAAACTGTCTTGGGGCGAAAGCGTAGATAACGACAGTCGCAACAAACCTAAATATGTGGTTTATGCATCAAACAATTTTCCTGTTGATACTTCTGATGCACGAAACATAGTGGCTACAAACGTTGTCGGCACAGACTTTGTTTTCAGTCCTACATATATATGGAATGAAAGAAAATACTTTGCTGTTACGGCAATAGACCGCTATGGAAACGAAAGCGAGCCTACTCAATCAAGTCTTTGATTTATTGTGTTTTGAGTTTTGTGAGAGTACTGTTTGCAAGCATAACCATAACGTTGTAAAAATAAACTGTATACAAATTAAAAGTAGAGTATATATAATCTGAAAACTGACTATATATAGTTTAGAAGTCAGTCATATATGGTTTGCAAAGAGGTTATATAGAGCTGATTTTTTAGCTATATATAAATAAGAAAACTCCTTTTCTTATAATTATTTTCATAACTTCTCTTCTTCTCCTTTTTTCTTGCTTGTTCTTCTTTCAGAACACCTTCTTCTCTTCTTTTGTCTTTATACGTTCTTCTTTTCATAACTGAAAAGAAGAACCAAGAAAAGGTTTCGCCTGTGTGTCCGTTTGCCGTTTGTTGCCGTCAAGTCTATGTTTCACAAACTCGCTCCGCTCAAACAAGTGTGAAACATTACGACTTGCCTTTTGCAACAAACCGTTTGGCAAACTACCACAATGGCGAGAGAATTTATAACTTATATATAGATAATCATCAGTAACAGAAGTATTCCTTTTATAGTCAAGTACAAATCAATCTACTGCAATGAGGTAATAATTAGGCACTTATTAGTTCCTATGTTATTGTACAACAGATAGTACAAAGCACGCAAACGTATATCTGTACAGAGGTTTATATAGCTATGACTCCGCCTTGTTTGTTTTGCGTTAAGCATTTCACGCAGTTAAATCGGCAGTTTCTTATACTTGTCTGAGCGAAGCGAGTTTATAAGAAACAGCTTTAACCAGTGAAAGGTAGGAAAACAAACTAAGCGGGATTTTTTGCTCCTTTTGTATCGACAAAAGGAGAAGATAAGAAGTTATGAAAAGAAAACAATAACAGAATAGTCGAAAACGAAAGAAGAAAGTAAAGCAAGTATACAAGTATTTGGCGAACACATATTATATATACAGAATAAAAGAAAGCAGAATAGATAATCATATCAATGAAGATGAAAGTTCAACAAAACGTATGACTCCGCCTTGTTTGTTTTGCGTTAAGCATTTCACGCAGTTAAATCGTCAGTTTCTTATACCTGTCTGAGCGAAGCGAGTTTATAAGAAACAGATTTAACCAGTGAAATGTAGCTAAACAAACTAAGCGGGATTTTTTGCTCCTTTTGTATTGACAAAAGGAGAAGAAGA
>JAUMWZ010000164.1:0-2430 GCA_030529405.1 Bacteroides sp.
TTAGCTACGTTGTCAGGTAACCACGCAAACTCATCTCTATTCTTTATATGATATGTATTTGTTGCAGTGTCAAAAGTTGGCTCAGTTGGTGTTATCACGTCAGGGTTCCACCATGGTTGTTCATGATGATTTATAAAGTGAGACGTTATATTCAGAGATATTCTTCCGTTTATAGTGAATAAGTTTCCTACCACTGTTGTAAGCCAGTTACGTTGTATAGGAACGTTTGTCTTAATGTCTTTTGTTCCGACCTTGGTGTCTCCTTTGCGCATTTCTATTTCAAAGTGAAGTGGTTGTTGAGTGGCATCAACAAACAGGTAATCAACAAATAGCGTTCTGTTATTCTTTAATTCGTCATACCCTTTTTTATAAAACTTTTCATCAACAGAGTTAGCTATTTCAGTCTTGAACACCGATGTAGATGTTGCCAACTCAGGCAAGTCTACTCCGTTTTCATCGCCTGTTGCCGACACAGACTTACCTGTCACAGCGTTCAGTCCTTCAAAGCGTTTGCAACCATAATATTTAACTATGAAGTTATCTGGCATTGGCAAACTTTCATATGCCCAATCAGTTGTCACTGTTCTCACCTTAGCAAAGGGGCGAGTCAATGTTATAGTTTCGTCTAAGGCTCCATTAACTGTAATCTTCTTTGTTACGAAAAACGCATCACGGCTTTCATCATTTAGCTGTTTGTCAGCCTCATCTTTGATAACAATCTTTGTGAAATCTTCGGTGTTATAATGCAAGTCGTCAGTAGAACCTTCTGTAACGAAGTCTGCCCAAGCCACTATGTGATATACATTTCCTGGAATAAGTCTGAACTCATAAGATACAGGTTCGTAGCCATTTGCGACAATCTTCTTCTTAGGGCTAATTATCATATTTTCTTTTGATTCATCATACACAGCCAACTGATATCTCAAATCATAATTATCCCAGTTAATGTTCTCCATAGCACCATTGGCACTGTTTGTCAAATTAGGGTCGAATGCTCTTGTTTTTAATACACCTTCTGCATCAAGTGTAATTTTTATCAAGCCATCTGTTTTTTCTGGAGTATCAATAACTTCTTGGTTACAGCCAGATATTCCTATCAACACCGTCGATAAGAATAATAACAATAATTTTCTTCTCATTACCTATTAAAATTAGTTCTTTATTATTTGATTTTTGACTCTTAACACTCAACTTGCAAACTGTATTTACTCTATTCACAAACTATATACAATCAACATTCAAAGTAAACACAACACACATCTGCCTGTTTCACAACTAAGTATCAAGAAATATTCTTATTTCATCAATCTATGTTTATAGTATGTTCATTTTCAAAGTTATTGTCTATTCCAACCCCACCTTTTTCTTTCTTTCTTGTCAAGAATGGACCTCTAACAACAGTTTCTTTCGTCCTATAAAGAGGTATTTCTATGTCTTGATATGTGTTTAGCAGAACATCTTTTTTATTGTATATAGATATGTCAATCTTAACAATATCTTCCTTGTTGGCAGAGGAAAGAATAAAATCACTCATTAGGTGAAGCTCCTTATTGTTTACCAATAGATTCTCATTTATAGGTCTAACTATGGTATATTCTTTTATAAACTTGTTCGGACTCTGAGAGAATGCACTAAAACTATCACTCAGAAACTGTGTATATCTTACCTTTATTCGCAGATTTTCTAGATTGCCACCAGCTGTTTTATACTCTTCAACATCGTTAGCCAATAATGACAGCTTAGCATTTGCTCTAGGCACAATGAAGTCTACAACATTAGCATCTGCTTGTTGTGAATATTTATCACCTTGTTCGTCAAGAACATAAAACTCTCCGTTACTATTATCTCGCCCTACATTTATATAGAAATTCTTAGAAAAAGCCTCTTTCATATCGTTTCTAGAAAGCATCACTGACCTATCTTCTGTTATCTCTCCTAGGCTAGATGCCTTGTAATACCAATCCTGCAAATCATCTTTTGGAGAGTAATCAACCCAAGACACGATGTTATATTTACCTACTGGCAAGCTAAGTTTCAACGTTTCATATTCCAACTCTTTTTCCACTACCTTACTAATCTCTTTCCTAAGAACCTTGTTGTTGTTAGTGTATGAGTTAGACCTTGAAGTGTTATAAACTTCCACTATATATCTACGATAAATATTATCATTTGCTGCCCTGCTGACCATTCCGTCATAGCCATACAACACATCTTTGTAATGGGGCATAGTCTCATTATCTACTCTGAATTTCAATATTATCTCGGACGACATTTCTTTAGGATACTCGTGTATAGTAGCATCACACGACGAGAAAACCACTATAAACAGGAGCATATATTTGAATAAGTTCTTCATGTTCTGTGTTTATTTTATTTGCTAAAGAATTTGTAAGAAAAAGACACTCCAGCTCGTGTAAGCCCCCAATAAGT
>JAUMWZ010000164.1:2530-3606 GCA_030529405.1 Bacteroides sp.
AATGACCATTCATAGCCTCCTTTGTCCATAGTCTTAACTCTGGTTGAGTACCAAGAACACGTATTTTCCTATCACTTCTGAACAAATCGTAAGGAGAATAATAAAAAGGAATATCAATAGATAGCTTTTCAGACAATCTCGCTTCCACGCCAACATTAAATATTAGTGCAGACAGAAAAACAGCATTTGTCTTCACAGCAAACAAATATTTAGGTCGCTTTTCTATACTAAGAACAGATTTATAGTGCTTTTCTGGAAGGGAATCAAAGCTATAAGAGAAATTTGGATATACTGGTTTATTAGGATAAATATCCCTTTCCATCTCTTCATAGCATATTATAGCTATTCTTGAAGTTCTATAATCAGGGAATATATCCTTTATCAAATAATTCCAAGTAACATATCCATCAATAGCTTTTATTTTATTCTTACGCTTCTCATACACGGGTTCTTCTTTGATAATTTTTAATATCTCTTCCCTATGTGGTATAGAGTCGTCTTTCTCAAGCCTTTTGACAAACCCTGTCCAATCTTCTTCCAAGTTTACAACATTCAAGACATGACGTGGAATCTTAGCTTTGTTTTGCAGATATTTAGCTACTGCATTGGAACGATTCTTTGCAAGTATCACATTGTTCCAGTACTTTCCTTCTGGCGATGCACTACTACTAACCCAAACATGAGCTAGCCTCACATTCCTGCGTATCAAGGCATTATGAACAGAATGTATTATACTGTCTAACACAGCAGACTGAATAACCTCGTAACTGTTAGACTTAAAAAACACTGGAATAAATCTTCCATTAGCATCATAATACACAGAGTCTAACCTATTCTTAGATGTAAAAATTATGTAGTCAGGATAACCGTCTTTTGTGTAAGACTGAGAATAAATATTACCACATAAAGACAACGTTAGCAGTATTACTGATACAACGTATTTCATAAAAAAACCTCTCCCCTAATTAAAACTTTTGGCAAAATAAAGGTAAAATAATTTCAATATCACAAAATACGTAAATTTATTTACAACTATTAAACACAGAAGAACAGTTTTAACTACAATAAACAAAAGA
>JAUMWZ010000165.1 GCA_030529405.1 Bacteroides sp.
TATGACACCTGCTTTCTTAGTTTTACAGAGTAAAGTTCGATATACCCTTTCACCACATCGTTGTATGGCATTTCTATTGAAGTTGTAAGTTTAGAAAGGCGGTCAATATATACAGAGTCGCTGTAATATGGTATGTTTTCGCTTTCGGGGCAGTTACTGTCTTCTGTAAGGTATTTATATGAGTGCCACTTTGCAAGCAGACTGTCCACGTTGTATTTAGAGCAAGCAGGCATAACTATTTCTTCGTTCTTCTCTGTTCTATACGTTATGTCTTGTGCATTTATTACCGTTGCAGATATACACAGTGCTGCCGTGCCGATATATTTTATTATGTTGTTCATCTAAATTCTGTTTTCATTGTTCTAAAAGCAAAGAGTGCATTGCATTCCGACACCATTCTTTGCCATATTAACTCTGTTATTCATTATCACGGGTTCTATTCTCATACTCAAATCTTGAGAAATGTCGAAGTTTGATAGTTCTGCATCTACATAAGCATCTATTATAGATATGATGTAGACTCCAATGAATGCCAAGATGCTCAAATCTCTATATTTTCTGAAAAGGTCTTTTCTCGACTTGATAGTCTCTCTTAATTGTTCGATAGAGTAGTTTGCATTTCTTGGCAACAGGTCTTCATAGCTTTTCGTGTCAGGATTGTTGTCCGTGATGTCTATAAAAGCTTGAGAATAGTCTTTATATGTTTTGCTGTTCCATGCAAAAGCATAGGCGCAACCAGCAAAGCCTCCATACAGCAAAGGCAACTTCCAATACTTTCTGTTGTATATCTGTCCTCCGCCAGGGAAAGCCACTGCCAACCACGTTGCCTTTGTAGGATTAGGGATAAATCTTTTGCCCTCAACAAGTTTTATCTTTGCTTTTTTGTTTGATTCGTCTTCAGTTAGGATTACCGACTCTAAGTCTTTGTCTTTTTCAATACTTATAATCTCCTTTAATGATAGGTCTATTGAGTCGTTGCCTATAATCGTGTCGTTTTCAACTGATAAAACACGTGTTGTGTCACTATATACAGTTTGCAAATTAACTGTATACAGTTCGCAACTAGACTGTGAATAAACAAGATTACAAGTAAATATACTTAGGAAAACAGCCGTTATAAACCTCATAAGCCGTGTTCTATTTTTCTTCATCACGCTTTAGTTTGTCAAACAGTCCGATAATTCTTTCCAGCTCTTCTTCATTCTTAAAAGGAATGCTAATCTTTCCCTTTCCTTTGTCTGAACAGCTAAGTTGAACCTTTGTGTTGAAGAAACTTGAAAGGTGTTTCTTTAGCAAGTTAAACTCCTCTGACGATTTCTTGACTGTCGATTTTCTTTCGTTGTTTTTGTAGTCGCCAAATTCTCCCTGCTTAACCATCTCTTCCACTTTGCGCACAGACAACCCTTTCTTTATAATCTCTTCAAGAAGTTGCACCTGTATCTTGGCGTCTTTGATTGTTATCAAAGCCCTTGCGTGTCCCATATCTATTTGCTTTTTCTTCAAAGCAAGCTGTATTTGTGCCGGAAGTTTCAGCAGTCTGATATAGTTTGTTATTGTTGTTCTGTTTTTCCCAACTCTCTCGCTAAGTCTGTCTTGCGTTAGGTTATACTGTTCTATCAAGTGTTGATATGCCAACGCAATCTCTACTGCATTAAGCTCTTCTCTTTGTATGTTTTCAATAAGAGCCATCTCCATCATGTTCTCGTCGTCTGCAGTCCTAATATATGCAGGCACAGACTTCAATCCAGCCTTTTGCGACGCTCTAAATCTTCTCTCGCCGGCAATAATCTGATACTCATCATCGCTCAATTTGCGAAGTGTTATAGGCTGAATTATTCCCACTTCTTTTATAGAGTCTGCAAGCTCTTGAAGCGCAACCTCATCAAAATCACGTCTTGGCTGATTAGGGTTTACAACAATTTTGTCCAGCTCTATCTCGTTGATAGAAGAAGAACCGTCTGTTCTTAAATCTTCAGTAGATAGAAGAACATCTAGACCACGACCTAATGCTTTTCTTTTTATTGATGACATATATAGATAGCTCCTTATTTGTGTTAAACGTTTCTGTCAATAATCTCTTTTGCCAAACTGAGGTGAGACTTAGCACCTGCCGATTCAGCATCGTATAGTATAACCGGAATTCCATAACTAGGCGATTCGCTGAGCTTAACATTTCGCTGTATGATTGTCTTGAAAACAAGCTCTTTGAAGTGCTTATCCAACTCTTCTTTTATCTGCTTTGCCTGTCTTAATCTAGAATCATACATAGTTAGCAAAAAGCCCTCTATCTCTAGTTTTGTATTCAGTTTAGACTTAACTATCTTGATAGTATTCAGTAGCTTGCTTATTCCCTCAAGCGCAAAATATTCTGCTTGAACGGGTATGATAACAGAGTTTGCAGCCGTAAGAGCATTTATCGTAATCACGCCCAACGATGGCGAACAGTCTATAATGATATAGTCGAAATCGTTTTTTACATCGTTTAGCAAGTTTTTCATTACCACATCTCTGTTTGGCTTATTAACCAACTCAATCTCGGCACCCACCAAGTTGATGTGCGATGACACTATCTTCAAGTTGTCCAGTTCAGTGTCGTGTATAGCTGTCTTTATGCTCTCGCCATCAACCATACATTCATATATAGTGTGCTTAGCCTCTCTGATGTTCACACCAAGCCCCGACGAAGCGTTAGCTTGTGGGTCTGCATCAATAACCAATACTCTTTTCTCAAGTGTAGCAAGCGAAGCCGCAAGATTTATTGTAGTGGTAGTCTTTCCTACACCACCTTTCTGATTTGCAATAGCTATAATTTTTCCCATACAATATAAATTCTCTCGCAAAGTAAAGTATTATCATTACAAAACAAACTGAATAGACATACAAACTTACTCTTTTGTTCATAAGTCGCCAGTTTTGTTAATAACTACAATGCTTTACAGTAACTTGCGAAGTTAGCAAAATAAAATCACAACACAATATATTTATATTATCTTGACTAACTGATTTATCCCTCACCCACGTTTGATATGCCTTTGCACCAGCACTTAGCTCACCTCAAAAGCTGACTATATTTGCCCCTTTCGCAGACGATATGTAGTCTGTTTGTAGGAGATGTATTACCCCTTTGCAGTCAATATATGCCCCATTTGCAAGCGATATATCCCTCCTTTACAAACTATATAGAACTAACTTGCAAACTATATACAGTCTGTTTGCAAACTATATATAACTGAAAACCAAACTGTATATGGTTTATGTTGAAGTATATATGTATTATAACTGTGTTGTGTGTGGTCTGTAAGCATTCAGTTTACCGTCTTTTGGGGTAGGGAATAGCATCTTTGTGTCTTTTGTTGCCTATATCCCTAACCGCTGTTGTTTAATTCGTTTTCTTCCCTCAATGAATTGAAGGTCTTCACTCGCCCGATTGAAACTTTTCATTCCAGCGATTGAAACCCTTCAATCGCTGGAATGAACACTGACTACTTTTTGTGTTTTCTATGCTGTTGATTATCAGTGTTGTTTCACTCTTTTGTTTCC
>JAUMWZ010000166.1 GCA_030529405.1 Bacteroides sp.
ATAGGTCTTAGAATACCCACTTTGTGTCCTCTTTCTCTTGCAGTTTCCATTGCTTTGTGACCTATACGTGCCATAGAACCGAATGCTACAAATATGTATTCAGCGTCTTCACAGTTTATTTCTTCAACTCTTACTTCGTTTTTCTCTATTTCCTTGTACTTAGCTTGGAATCTTATGTTGTTCTTTTCCATTTCCTCTGGTTTAAGTTCAAGAGAAGTTATCACGTTTGGTTTTCTCTTGTTTACTCTACCAGTAGTAGCCCAAGGACATTGTTCGATAATTTCTTGCTCTGTTCTGCGAGGCTTTTGTGGTGGAAGTACTACTTTTTCCATCATCTGACCGATAACACCGTCTGCTAAAAGCATAACAGGGTTGCGATATTGGAATGCCAAGTCGAAACCTAGTGCTACAAAGTCCGCCATTTCTTGAACGCTTGATGGTGCAAGAGTTATTAAACGATAGTCGCCGTGTCCACCTCCTTTTACGGTTTGGAAATAGTCAGCTTGACTTGGTTGTATAGTTCCTAGGCCAGGACCTCCACGCATAACGTTTATGATAACGCAAGGTAGTTCGGCTCCTGCTATATATGATATACCTTCTTGTTTAAGGCTGACGCCTGGGCTTGATGATGATGTTAGAACTTTTTTTCCACTTCCGGCACCGCCGTAAACCATATTTATTGCAGCCACTTCGCTCTCTGCTTGAAGAACAACCATACCTGTTGTTTCCCAAGGACGTAGTTCTGCCAATGTTTCTAAAACTTCAGATTGAGGCGTGATAGGATATCCAAAATATCCATCTGCTCCGCAACGTATAGCAGCGTGTGCTATGGCTTCGTTGCCTTTCATCAATACTACTTCTTCTGCCATATGTTTTTCTTTTTTTATTCTACTCTTACTCTATAAACAGTTATACACCCATCTGGGCAAACGTTTGCACACGTTGTGCAGCCATTGCAAGTGTCTTCTTTCTCTGGATAGGCATAGTTGTAGCCTTTCATGTTTACCTCTTTGTTCATAGAGATAACGTTTAGTGGGCAAGATATTGCGCAGAGTCGGCACCCTTTGCAACGTTCGTTATCAACCACTATTGCTCCTTTGATTTTTGCCATAATGTTTTAATTTTATTACGTTGTGCTTTTAAGAATTATATTAGATTATTGGTTATACATATCTTTATGGAAGAACTCTAGTATATCCATAGTCATCTTCCTTGCTTCTACTGCTGGACTTTCGGGGTTAAGCTCTGTTGATTTTTGATAACTATCAAGTGCGTTTTTCCAGTCTGTCTTTTTGCGATAGGCATTGCCCAACACGTAGTAAATGTCTGCTTTTTCTATGTTTGATATTTCTTTATCTAATTGCTGTTGCAACAATGTTATTGCATTGTCTATTTCATTATTTTCTATTAAGCTCTTAATGTCGCTAATCTTCATTATATATTGCTTTTGTGATAGTTCTTATTGGCAAAGTTAGTTTTTTATGGTAAAAAACAAACTTTTAATAGATAATATTTCTGTTACATTTAGAAACATTTAGTCGTGTCTTTTTTTAGTTGCTGTTTTATCTGTTATACAAGTTGTTTGCATTTCTCTTTATGTGGTTTTGATAAGTATTGTGTTTCTATTAAAAAACCTTTGGTGTGCGGGGTAAGAGTGGTGTCTTGCTTACGTTTTGATAATTATTCTCTGGGTAATGTCTTGTTTGTTTACTTTAGATTGACTTTATGTTTGCTGAAAATACGGTAGTCTTATTTTATAAGTTTATGTGTTGTGTCTTTTTGATAGTGTAATGTTTTATTTTGAACTATATGTGCCTATGTTCTGAATAATATATTGTTTAGAAACTGGTTGTATATAGTTTGTTTTTTAGTTGTATATGCTTTATATCTAAACTGTATATGGTTTGTTTTTGTTCATTTCTTGTGTTGCTTTTTAGTGTTGTATTAGCTGTAGGTGATGTGTATAAAAAAGGCGTGTGTTCAATTCAGAACACACGCCTTAGAAGTTGTTTTATATATTTGTTTTTATTCTTCCGTTTTTTCTTCTTCTTGCTTTTCTTCGAAGTCAGTAAAATCGTTTTCAATCAAAATGTTATACCAAGAAATAAGTTTCTTTATATCACTGATGTGTACTCTCTCTCTGTCAAAGTCCGCCAATGCGCTTTCCATAAAGCTCATAAGTTCATCTCTTGAAGCTGACTTAGTGTTTATCTCTACTTTACCTCCGTTTTGGTTGGTCTTTATCGTGTTAAACACTTCTCTCAAAGGCACCTCAGATGTTACTGTGTACATAGCTATATCGCCTAGTGAATTTATTTTCTCTGTTCCGTGAACAGGTAATCTCTTTTTTGAAGAGTCTAGTGACTCAACGATAAGCATATTCTTACTTTGTGAAACTAGCTTATAAAGTCCCGGTTTGCCAGATATGGCGAGTATTAGTTTTAGCATAATCGTTTACGTTTTATTTATTATATCTAACTGTGTGTACAAACGTTCATTCAGTTCGCAAAATTATAGATTATTTTTGTTTGAGCAAGTTTATCAGCTCCCAAACCTGCTTTGTTAGTGGTGTACAGTCATCATTTATGATGTGAAAATCAGCTTTGCTTAGTTTCTCATCGTCGCTAGATTGTGCTTTGATGCGTTCTGTAACTTGCTCACGACTACTGTTGTCTCTCTGCATAGCTCTTTTTATTCTTGTTTCAAGGGGAGTTGTGATGACTACAGATTTGTCTGTCATCAAGTGTAGGTCTGATTCGAACAGGAGTGCTGATTCTACTGCGATGATATGTTTATGATTGTTTTTTTCTATCCAGCTCTTGAAGTGTGAGATTACTTCTGGGTGTATGATTGCGTTTACCTTCTTGGTGTTTTCTGTGTTGCTGAATATATATTTGGTGAGAACTTCTTTATTTATTTCTCCGTCTTTGACTACCTCTTTGCCTACTAGCGAGATTAGCTTCTCTCTAATAGTATGACTGTTTTTCATTACTTTCTTAGCCTCAGAGTCGCTGTCGTATATGCTTATGCCCATAACTTTCATAAGCCTTGACACAACGCTTTTTCCACTTCCTATTCCACCGGTTATACCTAAAACTAAAGCCATGCGTCTTATTTTTCTTCAATAAGAAAATCTACCACCGCAGGAGATATTCTTATGATTTTTATTTCTTTTGGACTGATGCCAACAGTAGGTGTAAATTTGTCGTCCTTCAATCTTATTAGCTCATTATAGTCTGCTTCAACAGTGAAGTCTTTGTCTGTGACTTCCTTGAATCTGCTAGCTCCTATTTTTATTGTTACTGTTGCTTTTGGCGGAAAAGTTCTTAGAGTCTTGTTGCTGGGGAAGTTTATCCCTTTTATAGGAACCTCTATGCTCTTTTCTGTGTATATGTCGGTTGGGAACATAACCTTCACTTTGTTTGGGACAAACAGTGCACCTCTGGTCTTGTAAATGTCTGCATCTACCGTCGTAGTGTCAGATATTTCACTCAATGATAC
>JAUMWZ010000167.1 GCA_030529405.1 Bacteroides sp.
AAACAGGCGAAGAGATTGAACCTCTAACCTTTAGTTGGCGACTAAACGTATTAAGACAACAAGTGATTGACAGCATAAATATGTTGGACGAGAGAGTGGGTATTCTTCACGTAAGACGTCATCTTGCTGCAAGTCCACTGTTCAAAGGCATACCAAACTTTAAGGAAACTCGTATAGCAATGCTTAGAGCAAGCACAAAAGAAGAGTTGTTCAAAATTTTTGATGAAGTAGAAAACATATACGGATAGGATACTAATATTTATATAAATCAAAACATAGACTATCCCATATCAAAGTTTAATCCACTTGTGACACAGTTATAAGTGGATTTTTATTTATACACATTCCGCACATAAAACAAGCAAAAGTAGTTCTATGCTACTTCTCTACTGATTTACAAACCATATACAACTAAGAAATAAACTATATACGGTTTACATATAAATTATATATAACTACCTTCTAAACCATATATCGTTTGCAAACAGAGCTAACAATCCCTCACAAAGACATAACAACAAGCTGTGAGCGGAGTGATACGAAATTTCCTCCTTTCTATATACCACAAAAAATAATAGCCACATTACCTATCGGCGATGTGGCTATTACTATATCTTACGTGTAAGTATCGTATTACTTGCCAGCGTTAGCTTCTTCAATCATCTTAGCACTTGCATACATATACACTTCTACTCTTCTGTTGTCGTCAGCAGACTTGCTTTCGTCGTATTGTGTATATCCTAAGCCTCTAACTTCTTTGAATTGGCTTGCAGAAACGCCACACTTTTGAAGGTAGTTTTGCACAGCAAGAGCGCGGTTTTGAGATACTTTTTGGTTAGCTTCAAGACTACCAACTTTGTCAGTATGACCGAATATTGCTATGTCGATAGTAGTATCTTCTTTCAACAGTTCAGCAAACTCTTTTAGCGCAACCTTAGATTTTTCGCTCAACTTAGAAGAGTTAAATCCGAACAATATACCAGAGCTGAACGAAACCTTAACAGCTGAAAGTCCGTTTGCATCTGTTATCTGCTCAACCTTAGCTCCTTCAATCTTCGCAGCTTCTGCCGCTTTCTTGTCCATCTTCTTACCTATGATAGTACCAGTAGTAGCACCAACCGCAGTACCTATTGCAGCACCGATAGCAGCACCTTTACCTTTGCCGAAGATTCCGCCTATTGCAGCTCCTAACGCAGCACCAGAACCACCACCAATCATAGCTCCTTTACCAGTGTTGTTCATACTTCCACAACCACTTATTACAATCATTACGCTCAAAAATAGAGCTGTTAGTTTCATTTTTTTCATAATCAATTTTATTTTTCTATTCAATGTTATTTTTATTCGTTACAAATGTAATTGATATAAGAATATCAAATCATTTCATATTGTTAAAATAACATATTTATATGTTATAGATTAACATTTCAGTCAGATATTACTGTTTTAACAGTAAAATATTGTTTGCGGGTAATGAAAAACCAAGTAAGAAGTAGAAGTCCCTTAGCTATGGTGCTAATACAAACTGCCCACCATATTCCTTCTACACCCATACCAAGACCAACAAATAGTATAGACAACGGAATACGCATAACATTACAGCTGATACTTACTATTGCAGGTGGCATTGTTCTACCCATACCGTAGAACATACCTTGCATTGTTATTTCAAGCATCATGAAAAGCTGTGAATATCCATCTATTCTTAGGAATACACCACCAGCTTCGTACACATCAGGTTCGTTTGGTACAAAGACAGAGAATATTTCGTTACCAAAGAAAACAAACAGTATTGTGAACAAAGCACCAAACACGCTCGTAATCATCAACGTCGTATACCACGCTTTCTTTACTCTGCCAATCTTGCCAGCAGCATAGTTTTGCGCCACAAACGAGCTTAGTGCAGTAGAAAATCCTCCAGAGCTACTCCATGTTATACCCTCAATCTGTCCGCCAGTAGTGAATGTCATTGCTCCTGTATGTCCTCCTTGTTCCGAAGCAGAACGTGTGATGAAGATGTTTACAAAGGCAAACAGAGTGTTAAGCATAGCCACTGGAACACCTATCTTTAACACTTTAAGGGAGTATTTGCAATGCAATTTTCCAACAAATGAGAACCCTCCAAGAAGAGTGTCTTTATATTTTATTTTATACACAAATATGGCAAACACTGTAACCTGTGATATCCAAGTGGCATAGGCAGCACCTTTTATTCCCCAATCAAAGCCCATGATGAACAGAGGGTCTAGTATCATATTCATAACCAAGCCCGACCCACTTATATAGAAAGGTATTTTGCTGCGTCCAGAAGCATTATATATCCCCGTGAAAACACCTGTTAAGAACATAAAAGGTAGTGCGGTTACCACTATTCTCATGTATTCCACCGCATCGTTTGCTATGTGTTGCTCTAGCTTATATATTGCAATTATTGGCTCTGCAAAAACAAACAAGGTAGAAGCTAACAACACAGATATGATTAGCGATATTGTGATGTTGTGTGTGGCAAACTGTTTTGCATCGACAACACTCTTTGCTCCGATAGATTGTCCTACACTAACTTCTGCGCCCACCTTAGTAAGCAAGTGTATAGAGAACGACATCCACATGAGCAAACTAACTGCACCAACAGCTGCACCCGCTTCACTGCTGATGCGACACACCCATAATTGGTCGGTAAGATTATATGCTAACTGAATAAACGAAGTTGCCAATATAGGCATAGCGAGCATAAAGAGCAATCTTCCTATTGCTCCTTTTGTAAGGTCTTTAGTTCCTTGCATAAACTATGTGTAGTTGTAAAATTTTATATTTGAGTAAAAAGACGATGCACACAGTGCATAACCGTCTTGCAATTGGGGTGCAAAGTTATAACACTTTATCGGTATATTTATTATGCACTATGCAAAAAGTGAAACAATTATTTACACACATCAAACACGGATAATGTACAAACAAGACAAAAAGTATGAAAGACATAAAGACAAACAAGACATATATTCCCAAGCAGATATAAATCAACACTTTACAAAGCATATATAATTGAGTTGCAAAATATATATGGTTTGTAAGTAGACTGTATATAGTTTATAAGTCTGTTATATACAGCTGATTTATCAGTTATGTATAAATAAGAAATCTCCTTTTCTTATACTTCTTTTACTCTCTTTTTTCCTTCTCCTTTTGTCGATACAAAAGGAGCAAAAAATCCCGCTTAGTTTGTTTTTCTACCTTTCACTTGTTAAATCTGTTTCTTATAAACTCGCTTCGCTCAGACAGGTATAAGAAACTGACGATTTAACTGCGTGAAATGCTTAACGCAAAACAAACAAGGCGGTGTCATAGCTG
>JAUMWZ010000168.1 GCA_030529405.1 Bacteroides sp.
GCCAACTCCCATTTGTTTAGCTCGATTTATAACATCATCAATATCGTCTTTATACTCCTCTGAGAACAGATGAGTATGTGTATCAATCATCATCTTACTATAAAACTTATCTATTCTGTTAGTTTCTTTTCTGCTTCTCCTTTTCTGTAATAATATATAACTCCATATTCTCTGCACTTGTCTAACCTCTTTTCTGCCGACGGTATAACTTCAAAGTGTTTTTCAATCTGATTCCACGCCTCAAGAATTATATCGTCTGCTTCTTCTCTCATTTGAGAAATACTGTCAAGACTCCTTGCAGTTATCTTCTGACTGTTCTTTTGTCTTTCGTGACTTTCAACAAAGATATCGTAATAGACCTTTACTTTTGATATTGTAGGGTTATGCAGTGCAATTCCGCCTTGTGCAATTCTTCTCTGCTCACCATCTACTACTTTCTTTCCCCACTCTATCAGATTCGCCTCACTTATTAAGTCTGGAAGTATATTTTCTTTTGGAAGCCCGTACATTTCTTTCATTACCGACTTTATTTCTCCTCTCATGACAGACATATTAAACACTTGAATGAAGTGCGACACATACATTCTTGCCTTCTTTACATTCTGTTGATGTTTTTTGCTTGATATTGACTGTGCGTCGTAACACTGCTTATAATGTATTTGCGCAGGCTCCATTCGTGACAAAAGGTTTCTTGCTTTATATACGACATTCAAAGAAACAGGGTTTTCTTCTCCTATCTTTGTTTCGCTTTTATCTACTATTGCTTTTAGTGATCTTATTCTTGCTTGGTCAGTTTTAGGGAGTCTTCTGTACGGCATCAGTATTCTGTGTTTTTCAGGTTATACTTCTCTATCCAACAATTCTTTTGCTAGACTTCTCAATTCTTTCTTTGCGTCTTCGCCAACCTTTACTTTGTCTAAACAACTCATAGCAGAGTCATAGTAGTCATTCATCTTAGCTTCGCAAACCGCTCTTATTCCTAATTGATTGTATATTTGAGTAACCTCTTTTATTTTGTTGTCTTTGTCAAACTCCTTTGCGTTTATCAGACTTAGCAATCGTTCTTTTGTTTCGCCTTGAGCTAGTTCCATTGCCTTGATAAGCATAAATGTTTTTTTGTTAGATACTATATCTCCACCTACATTTTTACCAAACTTTGCCACGTTGCCATACACATCTAACAAGTCATCTTGAAGTTGGAACGCAAGACCTATATTGATTCCAAAGTTATACAAATTATCGGCATCTTCGTCATCAGCCTCTGCAACCATTGCACCTATCTTTAGGCTTGCCGCAATAAGTACAGATGTTTTTAGGCGTATCATCTCAATATATTCTTCAGCCTTAACATCGTTTCTTTCTTCAAACATCATATCCATCTGCTGACCTTCACACACTTCGAGTGCAGTGATTGTAAACACAGGCAATATTCTTTTTAGCGTATCATGATTGCAATCAGCCATGTATTTGTAAGCAAGTATCATCATTGCGTCGCCCGATAGTATTGCCGCATTTTCGTTCCACACTCTGTGTACTGTTGGTCTTCCTCTACGAATTTCCGCCTTATCCATTATGTCATCGTGCAACAACGTATAGTTATGATATATTTCTATTGCCGCAGCTTGGTTAAGGGCTTTTTCCACATCTTCCTTATATATATTGTATGCCATAAGCAACAAGGCGGGTCTTATTCTTTTACCGCTTTGTTGCAAAGTATATTCAATTGGTTCGTAAAGTCTTCTTGGCTGTCTGTCATACTGTATATTACTGACAAACTGATTGACTATATCTGTTATTTTTTCTAATGAATACATAGATTAAACAAATGCTTTGTAAATGTAAAAGGGTTGCTTCATCGGCAACCCCTTCTACTAATTAAATTTTCTAATTTCCTAAGATCTGATTCTGAATGTTACACGGGCTACGTACCTAACACGCACAGGCTTGTTACCTTGCATACCTGGTTTCCACTTAGGCATAGCTTTCACTTTGCGCAAAGCTTCCTTATCCAAATATGGATCAACACCTTTTTTAACAACAGCATCTACAACAGAACCATCTTTATTTATCACAAACTCAACAAAGACACTTCCTTGAACACCGTTTTCAAGAGATATCTGCGGATATTCAACCCTAGAAAGATAGGCTAACAATGCTTTATTTCCTCCTGGGAATTCAGGCATTTGTTCTGCCACTTGATAGATTTCGTCTTCTTGAACTTCTGGTTCTGGTTCTTTAGGTGGAATATATTTCGCATCAACATTCTTCAAGTGGTCTTCATTGAACACTTCTGCTGGTGCTTCTACTTCTACCTTGTTGTCTACAATTTCAATCACGTCTACCACTTTAGGAGTTTCCTTTGGTGGAGGTGGTTGTTCTTCAGGTCTCTCAGTAATAGGAATAATTTCTTCCTCAAAGATTTCGTCATTGACCGCATAGCTTGTGTCTACCACCACATCACGTCGCGATAATTCTAAAGCAACGAACATGAATGAAAGAACGACAACCAATCCGATCAACAAGTGAGTTAGAGTCTTCTTCTCTAAATCAGCTTTTGGAGATTTCTTTACTTCCATAAAATAAGTTTTTAATAAGGTTAATAATGAGAACTGTTCAGTTCTTTGTAGCAAATATATATAATTATGTATACAGACAAACTCTTGTGGACATGAAAAGTAATACGTTTTATATTTTTTAACCCTACAACAAACACACAAGCTGTTTCTATCGAGCAACACAAGCTACAGAGAGAAGAATATTACAAACTGTGAAGCAAACCAAAAACACAACACGAAAAATGAACAAGAAAACTATAAAACGGAAAAACTATATATAACAGAAGAAGGAAAACAAGGAACTGCCTACTGAAAATTGAACATCTGGCTGCGCCACAACTAACGTGAAACAGAAACAAAACAAAAAAGACCTATTGTTACAGCAAACAATAGATCTTCAAACCAACAATATCGTTTAAGTGCGAACACGCAAACTAATTGTTACCAGAACTTATTATGGTCTTCGCTATATTCAAAACCTGCTTCAGCAAGCCTATCAATAAGTTCTTTCTTGTCTACATTCATATCTTCACACAACTCTTCTAGCGACTTATATTGGTCTCTTAGTTTCATGTTTACAACGCTAAAAAGCATCATTACATCTTGTGGTAATTCCATTTTCTTACAATCTTTTTCTTATTGGCATCTAAACTTGTGCGAAGTTACATCATATTATTGCAAAACAACAAAAATAAGCATTATTTTCTCACACCAATCAATCATCTTGCCGACAAACAGTTATAACATCGTTTTCAAACCATAAACAGTTGAGTTGTAAACCATA
>JAUMWZ010000169.1:0-2456 GCA_030529405.1 Bacteroides sp.
CCTTTCTTGTTGCAGCAAGATGCTAATGATATAGCCAAAGCTGCTACTGCTATAAACGCTAACTTTTTCATTTTCTTTTGTTTTAATGTAATACAATTAGTTTTTTATTAAACTTGGCGCAAAGTTATGTACTTTTTTAATACAACGCACTTATTATTGTCCTTTTTTTCTTTTAATACTTATTTATCTTACTATTTCTAAGATAATAGGCGAAAAATATGACACTCAAGACCTAATCTAACGTTATCGTGTTGTACAAGTATCTCTTTATGCTACGCTTAGGAGTCTTTTCAAACTCGGTAGGATATATATGTATTTTGCTAATTCTTTCGTAAGCGGCAAGACTGTTGTTTATATTTTTCAAGTTTTCGTCCATTATTGCCCTCACACTCTCTTCTGTGTTAAGTCCCAAAGAGTCTAATTCTTCGGGGTTAGCATATACAAGTGCCACGAGTTTTCCATTTCTTTCTATCACAACACTCTCTTGTATGAACGGCATATTGTTTAGTTTGCTTTCTAACTCTTCTGGGAATATGTTCTGACCATTAGAACTTAATATCATTGTCTTTAATCTTCCTCTGATATATACGTTGTTTTTCTCGTCAATTCTTCCCAAATCGCCCGTTCTTAACCAACCGTCTTCGGTGAAAACCTCTTTTGTTGCCTCCTCATTCTTATAGTATCCAACCATAACATTCTCTCCTCTGACTTGAATTTCTCCTATTCTTGCCTCCGGATTTTCCTTATATATTCTGGCTTCCATTATTCCTTCAAGCACTCTACCAGAAGAAGTAAGCACAAATTCATCGTGAGGTGCGTAGCTAATCAATGGTCCACACTCTGTCATTCCATATCCAACAGTGAATGGAAACTTAATCTTATGGAAGAAAGCCTCTACTTCTCTGTCGATAGCTGCACCACCAATTATAACTTGTTTGAACCTTCCTCCAAGTGCATCAATGAGCTTTTTGCGTATCTGACCGTATATTCTCGAATCAAGCAAAGGAATATTTAGCGCCCATCTCATACCTCTTTTCGTGATGATTGGCTGAATTGTGTTTCTGTATATCTTTTCTATAACGAGTGGCACTGTTATAATCAAGTTTGGCTTAACCTCTTCGAACGCCTTCATTATTACCTTTGGCGATGGTATCTTACCAAGAAGTGTGATGTGTCCGCCTACTGCTGTTGCCGTAAGAAAGTCGAACGCACAACCATAAGCATGAGCAAGCGGAAGGAAAGAGAGTATCTTGTCGCCTCTTTCTAACAACTTTGTCTTTATACCGAATGTTATGTTTCCTGCCAAGTTATTGCCCGTAAGCATCACTCCCTTGCTGAAACCAGTTGTGCCAGAAGTATAGTTTAGCAACATCACCTTATCGTTTGACAAGTCGGTATATTTCACATCGCTTTTAGAGAAACCATTAGGATATGCCAAAGCCATCTCTTTGTCCATATTGGTGATGAATTGCTCTATTGTTTCGCCATCTCTTTGGTGCAACACGTTAAAGTTTGTCAGCGAAATGACCCCTCTCACATCTTGTATCTTTTCTTCTTCAAGTGTTTCCCATATAGCATCACTTGTAAACAAGAATACAGATTCTGAGTGGTTAATTATATGATGAACGTCAGAAGGAGCAAAGTCTTGCAAGATAGGAACTATTATTGCCCCATAGGTTACAGTAGCCATATACGTAACGCACCAGTTAGAGTTGTTCTTCCCTATCAATGCTATTTTGTCGCCTCGTCTGATGCTACAATGCTTAAAAAGTAAATGCAACTTGGCTACTTGTTGTGCTACACCTCCGTATGTGTAGCTTGTTTTCTCCCCATAATCCGTATAACACGTAAGCTCCCAGTTATTACGGAAACTTTCCTCATATAGTTTTATAAAGTTCTCTTTTATCATTGCACAAAAATTAAAAAACTGCGCAAAAGTATGAATAATGTTTGTTGTTTGAAACCTTTTTCAAGAAAAATAACTTTGAGAATAAGCAACATAAGGCTCGCAAAGTCATATAAAAAGGCTTTTAAGGCATACTCACGGCACGACAAAACAAGTAAGATTGAAAATAAAACAATATATAATCTGAAAACAAACTGTATATAATTTACGAATAAACTATATATGGTTTGCAAGTCAGCTATATATAGTTTACATCTAAACTGTATATGGTTTGTAAACAGATAATATACAACTATTTAGAAGATGATATTCTTAATAAGAAGAGAGGATATAAAGCTATCGGACAAGATAAAGAGAGAAAGCAGGCGAAAAGAGTTTTTAGCAAAAACAAAAGGAAGAGTAAACTGTTTTACTCTTCCTTTCTTTTATCAATCAGCTTGCTTACCTCATTTTCTGTTTTGGCAATCATCTGTTCGCACTGTTCTATCAGTTTGTTTGCTTCTTTTAGCTTATCGGCAAGTTGGTCTATACCTATTTCCGAGCTGTCTAT
>JAUMWZ010000169.1:2466-3307 GCA_030529405.1 Bacteroides sp.
CATAAGTTTGTCTTTTTGCTGCCATATGTTTATCTTATTTTCTCATTATCTACAACCTCGGTTACGTCAGATAGTATTTTCTGACCGTAAGATATTGTTTCTATCTTGTCGCCAACACAGACTTTTGTGTGTGGCATAATAATTTTTCCGTTTACGGTAGTTATTGTATATCCTCTTTTCAGTTGTCTTTCTGGCGAAATGTCTTTCAATCTCTGCGCCAATAGTTTTATATCATATTTGTGCGACTGAATGGTTTGCAAAATCTTTGAGTATAGCTGGTCTTTAAGTCGTTCTACTCTGTTTTTGTGACCACCTATTTTGCTTGCCAACAAAGAGGGTATCTGAATTTTAAGACGTTCTATCTTTGCGCGCTCAGCAAACATTCTGTTTGTCACACTCTTTGTCATTTGCGTTTTGAGTGAATACAACAGTCCCAGAGAATCAACCACTTTGCCAAGTATAATCTCTGCTGCTGCCGTCGGAGTCTTAGCCCGTGTGTTGGCAACATAGTCTATAACTGTGTAATCTCTCTCATGACCTATACCCGAAATAATAGGTAAAGGCATTTGCGCACAAGCTGCCGCAAGAAGATAAGTATCAAAACAATTAAGGTCAGAAGTGGCTCCCCCACCTCTTATTATTACTATCACATCATAACTACCATGCTCATCGTTGATTTGCTCTAAAGCCTTCAATATTGTTGACTCTGCTTGACTGCCCTGCATGGAAGCACTAAACAGAGTTACACTAAACTTTATTCCGTACTTATTATTATATAGCTGATGGCAAAAATCATCATACCCCGCCGCTGTAGATGATGATATTACAGCTATACGAGTAG
>JAUMWZ010000170.1 GCA_030529405.1 Bacteroides sp.
TGCCAAAGTAATAAAACATTATAAAATAAACAAAGTAAAACCTTTGTTTTTTCACTACAAAGCCTGAACTTTGACAACATTTATTCACACAAGACCGAAATTTAATTACTTTTGCAACACTCTGACTCTGTAAGATATAAAGTAAAAGAATAAGAACAAACACATTACAACCCCAGCAAACACCCTACTTTCTTCAATTAGTAAGATAAAGAAATTCAGTCAGTTAATTGAAACCATTCAATTAGTAAGATGAAGGTCTTCGATTAGTTAATTGAACACACTCTTTCAGTCGCGCGTGTGAAGGTGTTCAATCCAGCGAGTGAAAGGTTTCAATTCAGCGAGTGAAAAAAAGCAGTAAATGAGTTGAAGAAAACGCAAGGCAAGACTAAGACGGAAAGGATAGTAGGGGTATAAGTTAGCAAGGCAGAAGTCTACTGCAAAAAGAAATCCACTATATACATTCTATCATCTGAACGTATATAGTGGATTTTATAATTATATATAGTCTGACAGCAGACTGTATATGTTATTGTATTCCTCTTTCTCTTAATTTAAGTTGCCAGTTCCAAGCAGATTTAAGTGTGTCTTCAAGAGTTTCTACCGCTTTCCAGCCTAATTCTTTGTTTGCATAGTCTGGATTAGCCCATACCTTTTCAATATCTCCGGCACGTCTGCCAACTATTTGGTAGTTTAGTTTCACTCCCGTTGCTGCCTCGAAACCTCTGATAAGTTCCAACACAGACACTCCCCTACCTGTACCGATGTTAAACACTTCGACATTGCTCTTTTGCTTTTCTTCCAATATTCTGTCGATAGCTATAACGTGAGCCTTAGCCAAGTCCACAACATTGATGAAATCTCTGATACATGAGCCGTCAGGTGTGTCGTAGTCATCGCCAAACACACTTAGTTTTTCTCTTATGCCAATGGCTGTTTGAGTCAAATAAGGTACAAGGTTTTGAGGAACACCGTTAGGTAATTCTCCAAGTAGTGCAGTAGGGTGCGCTCCTATCGGGTTGAAATATCGTAGCATAATAGCTTTAATATTTGCTCCAGAAGCAACAGTATCTCTAATTATCTCTTCATTGATTTGCTTTGTGTTTCCATATGGCGACTCTGCCTTCTTAATTGGCGCATCTTCTGTTACCGGAAGAACGTCTGGTTGTCCGTAAACAGTGCATGAAGAAGAGAATACTATACCTCCAACGTTGTGCTTTGGCATAAGTTCTAGCAGATTTACCAAAGAAACAAGATTGTTTCTGTAATAAAGCAATGGCTTTTCTACTGACTCGCCCACCGCCTTGCTTGCAGCAAAATGTATGATAGCCTTTATTCCTTGATGTTTAGAAAATAGTCTGTCAAGACCTTCGTAGTCCAAGCAGTCAAGTTTTTCAAACACTGGTCTGGCTCCAGAAACCTTTTCAATGTTGTCAATAACGTCTGCATTAGAGTTTGACAAGTTATCTATAACAATCACTTCGTAACCGCTGTTTTGCAGTTCTACTACTGTGTGCGAGCCAATATAACCCGTTCCACCAGTTACTAAAATTTTACCTTTCATATAAATATATTGTTTATCAAATCATTATCATACAACTCCAGAGAATCCCATAAAAGCCATTGCAAGCAAACCAGCAGTTATCAGTGCAATGGGTGTGCCTTTCAGTGCTTTTGGAAGTTTGATTAGCTCTAAATGTTCTCTGATGCCTGCAAAAACGACTAATGCTAAGCCAAAGCCAATAGCAGTAGAGAAAGCATATACTATACCTGTTAGCAGGTCGTATTCTTTCTGAATAACCAAGATGGTAACTCCAAGTATACAGCAGTTTGTCGTTATCAGCGGGAGGAAAACGCCCAAGGCCTGATATAGTGAAGGAGATACTTTTTTGAGGATAATCTCTACCATCTGTACTAAAGAGGCTATTACAAGAATAAAAGTTATCGTTTGTAGGTACCCGATAGAGAAAGTATCTAGAACTAATTTCTGCAACAAAAATGTTACAATAGTAGCTATCGTAAGCACAAACGCCACTGCTGCACTCATTCCAAGTGCAGTATCTATCTTCTTAGAAACACCTAAGAACGGACATATTCCTAAGAACTGAGAAAAGACAATATTATTTACAAATATTGCAGATATAAAGATGATGATGTATTCCATATATAACTGTTATGTAAATGGTTAAGCTTTTGTTTTCTTCTTCAGCACGTCTATTGTGGCAATCAGATAGCCCAAAGCTATGAATGCTCCAGGAGCAAGAACGAACATTATCATACCATATTTCTCAGGATATACTTCAAATCCGAAAATCTTACCTGTGCCAAGAAATTCTCTGACTGCGCCCAAAAGAGTGAGGGCAAAAGTAAAACCAAGTCCCATGCCTATACCATCGAAAAGAGATGATAAAGGAGAGTTTTTGGCAGCAAAAGATTCTGCACGTCCAAGAACGACACAGTTTACCACAATCAAAGGTATGAAAAGCCCCAACTGAGAATATAAGTCGGGTACATAGGCTTGCATAATTATCTGCAACAGAGTAACGAACGAAGCAATAACAACTATGAAAGATGGTATTCTCACCATGTCTGGGATTAAATTCTTGACAAGAGAAACCACCACGTTAGAACACAGAAGCACGAACATAGTAGCCAATCCCATTCCCAACCCATTGATTGCCGAAGAAGTAGTACCTAATGTGGGACACATACCTAACAGCAGAACGAAGATTGGATTTTCCTTTATTATACCATCTAATAGTATCTTTATCTTATTCATATATTGTTGAATTGATAAGTATATTTATTCTTAGAGTGTTTCTTTCTTAGTTGAAGAATAGACTTCAAAGGCTTTCTGCACAGCATTAAGAAAAGCTCTTGAGGTTATAGTAGAACCAGTTATAGCATCTATATTTCCACCGTCTTTCTTTACTTGCAACTTGCCTTCATTCGGATTTATTCCTATGATAGAAGTACTGCTTTCAGTGAAAGGAACGGCTTTTTCTCCCTTAGAGTTATCGTAAGCACCAAACCAAGTTTCTGCTTTTGAGCCCAAGCCAGGAGTTTCTGAATGTTGAAGCAGTGAATAGTTGAAGATTTTTCCTTCTTTGTCGAAACTTACGAGAATTTTAAGCTCTCCAGAAAAGCCGATTGATGAGGTTTGAATAGCTGTAGCAACGAGTTCATTGTCTTTCTTAGCTTTGTAGATGATAAAATCGACTTTCTTCTTGCCATCTTTTGTTTCAGAAAATATAGTATCGCTATCGCTAACTGGACTATTGTCAAACTCTGGCAATATCTTTGACAGA
>JAUMWZ010000171.1 GCA_030529405.1 Bacteroides sp.
ATTTCATCGTTTATAAATAGTAAACAGTTAAGTTGTAAATCGTTCTGAAACAAACAATAGAGATGCATAAACACTAAACAGCAGACTGTAAATACTAAAACAACGGAAAAGACACACAAACTCACTACAACCTATTGAATAAATGAGTACCTTTGCCGACTAATTTGAAAAGACAATAAATTTATAATATACAAGATGATAACAGTAACAAACCTTTCGGTTCAGTTTGGAAAAAGAGTTTTATTTAATGACGTAAACTTGAAGTTTACTAACGGCAACTGCTATGGAATTATCGGTGCTAATGGTGCAGGAAAATCAACATTCTTACGTACAATATGCGGAGAGTTAGACCCAACAACAGGAACAATAACACAAGGTCCGGGCGAAAGACTATCTGTGCTTAGCCAAGACCACTTTAAGTGGGACGAATATACTGTGCTAGACACAGTAATGATGGGTCACACTGTGCTTTGGGACATCATGAAGCAAAGAGAAATACTGTATGCCAAAGAAGACTTTACAGACGAAGACGGACTAAAGGTTTCGGAGCTGGAAGAGAAGTTTAACGAACTTGACGGCTGGAATGCAGAAAGCGATGCAGCAATATTACTTAGCGGGCTGGGAGTGAAAGAAGACAAGCACTACACTCTAATGGGCGAACTTAGTGGTAAAGAGAAAGTGCGTGTGATGCTTGCACAAGCACTGTTTGGAAACCCTGACAACTTGTTGCTAGATGAGCCTACTAACGACTTGGATATGGAAACAGTGACGTGGCTTGAAGAATATCTTGCCAACTGCGAACACACTGTTCTTGTTGTAAGTCACGACCGTCACTTCCTCGACTCAGTATGTACACACACGGTAGATATAGACTACGGAAAGATAAACCTATTTGCAGGTAACTACAGCTTCTGGTATGAATCGAGCCAATTAGCTCTTCGCCAACAACAAAACCAAAAAGCAAAAGCAGAAGAAAAGAAGAAAGAACTTGAGGAATTTATTCGCCGCTTTAGTGCAAACGTATCTAAGAGCAAGCAGACAACAAGCCGTAAGAAGATGCTCGAGAAACTTAATGTGGAAGACATCAAACCTTCTTCAAGAAAATATCCGGGTATAATCTTCACTCCAGAAAGAGAGCCGGGCAACCAAATTCTTGAGGTTTCGGGTCTTGCAAAACGTGATGAAGACGGCGAATGGTTATTCAATGACGTAAACTTTAACGTTGAAAAAGGCGACAAGATTGTATTCCTTTCTCGCAATCCAAAGGCAATGACAGCCTTTTTCGAGATAATCAACGACAATATTAAAGCCGATGCGGGACACTTTAACTGGGGTGTGACCATAACTTCTGCATACTTGCCACTTGACAATACAGACTTTTTCAACACAGACTTAAATCTTGTGGACTGGCTTAGTCAGTATGGCGAGGGCAACGAAGTATACATGAAAAGTTTCTTAGGAAGAATGTTGTTCTCTGGCGAAGATGTTTTGAAGAAAGTAAACGTATTGTCGGGAGGAGAAAAGATGAGATGTATGATTGCACGTATGCAGCTTAGAAATGCAAACTGTCTTGTTCTTGACACTCCAACAAACCACCTTGACTTGGAATCTATACAGGCTTTCAACAACAACCTAAAGACTTACAGAGGTAATATATTATTCTCTTCGCACGACCATGAGTTTATTCAAACCGTTGCCAATCGTATAATTGAACTTACACCGAACGGTATCATAGACAAGATGATGGAGTATGACGAATATATTTCTTCTGACCACATAAAGGAACTGAGAAACAGAATGTACAACAAGTAACTGATATTGAAAGACAAATAATAACGTATATGGTAGATTTCAATAAGTTTCCATCTCCAGCATATATATTAGAAGAAGATTTGCTAAGAAAGAATCTGACGCTGATAAAGTCTGTTGCAGACAGAGCAGAAGTAGAGATTATACTTGCTTTCAAGGCTTTTGCCATGTGGGGTAGCTTTCCAATATTCAGAGAATATATACACAGCTCAACGGCAAGCTCTTTATATGAGGCAAGACTTGCACTTGAAGAGTTTGGCAGCAAAGCACACACTTATTCTCCTGCATACATAGAAGAAGAGTTTGATAAGATTATGTCGTGCAGTAGCCATATAACATTCAATTCTTTATCTCAATACACTCGTTTCTACGACAAAGTGAAACAAAGCGGACACAATATATCGTGCGGAGTAAGAATAAACCCTGAATATTCGGAAGTAGAAACGGAATTGTATAACCCATGTGCTAAGGGAACACGCTTTGGATTAACAAACAACCTGCTACCAGATTTACTTCCAGAGGGGATAGAGGGCTTTCACTGCCATTGTCATTGTGAGTCGTCATCGTATGAATTAGAGAACACCTTGAAACATATAGAAGAGAGATTTGGCAAGTGGTTTAGTCAGATAAAGTGGCTAAACTTAGGTGGCGGACACTTGATGACTCGTGCAGACTATGATGTAGAACATCTCATCGGGCTATTAAAGGGTTTGAAGTCGAGATATCCTCATCTTCACATCATTCTTGAACCTGGTTCAGCTTTCTTATGGCAGACAGGAACGCTATCGGCAAAGGTTGTAGACATAGTAGACAGTTACGGAATAAAGACTGCAATACTTAATGTTAGCTTCACATGTCATATGCCCGACTGTTTAGAGATGCCTTACCAACCAGCCATACGAGGTGCAGAGAAGGGCAACACGGGTAAGTATGTGTACAGAATGGGAGGTAACTCTTGCCTTAGTGGCGACTATATTGGCGACTGGAGCTTTGACAAAGAACTTTCAGTAGGAGATAGAATTGTGTTTGAAGATATGATACACTACACCACAGTGAAGACCACTATGTTCAACGGTATAGACCACCCAGCAATTTGTATGCAAAGAAGTAACGGCGAGGCAGTAGTGTTCAAGAAGTTTGAATATGAAGACTACCGAAACAGAATGAGCTAAACCAAAAAACAAACCGTATACAATTAACTTGCAAACTATATATAACCAACTTCTAAATTATATATAACTTAGACACAAGCTATATATGGTTTGCAAAGACCTATAGAACACACTGAAACACAACCGATATGATAATATATAACACCACATACCACGTAGACGAGGAAGTAAACAGCAACTTCTTGATATGGATAAACGAGTGCTACATTGAGCAAGTTAAGGCAGACGGCACACTGACAAGCCCTAAGCTAATGAAGGTGCTTAGCCACAACGACGAGGGACATACATACAGCCTGCA
>JAUMWZ010000172.1 GCA_030529405.1 Bacteroides sp.
CATAAGCTATGTATGGTCCAAAGCGTCCGTTTAGCACTTCAACCTTAGGTTCGGTGTCGAATGTTTTTATATGTTTTTCTGACTCTTTCTTTCTTTTTTCTTCTATCAGCTCTATTGCCTCTGTCAGAGTTATTGAGTTAGGCTCAATAGTTTTAGGTATAGATACATAAACCTTGTTGTGCAACACGTAAGGACCAAAACGTCCTTCGCCAATTGTTACAGGCTTGTCTTCATATTCGCCTATCAATTTAGGGAACTTGAAGAACTCTAAAGCCTCTTCAAGAGTTATGGTTTCGATAGAAAATCCTTTCTTTATCTGCGCAAAGCGTGGTTTCTCTTCTCCGTCAGTAACGCCTATTTGCACCATAGGTCCAAAGCGTCCAATCTTGACTGATACAGGTTTGCCTGTCTCAGGGTCTTCGCCCAACAACCTTTCTCCAACCTTTTTAGCCATGTTTGTAGAAAGAGTTTCTTCCACAGACGAGTGAAATCCTGAGTAGAAATTCTTCAATACGTTTGTCCATTCAGCCTTACCTCCGGCAATAGAGTCAAACTCTTCCTCCACGTTTGCGGTGAAATTGTAGTCAAGTATGTTAGGGAAATATTCTGTCAGAAAGTCGTTTACAACCATTCCTATATCAGTAGGGAATAGTTTTGCCTTTTCTGCACCCGTAATTTCTTTTTTCTTATCTTCTTTAATCTTGCCTTTTTGCAGAGTTATTATGTTGTATTCTCTTTCAACACCTTCTCTGTTGTCTTTCTCAACATAATCTCTTTGTTGGATAGTAGATATTGTAGGTGCGTAAGTAGAAGGTCTTCCAATTCCCAATTCCTCTAGTTTTCTCACCAAAGATGCCTCTGTATATCGAGCAGGGCGTTGAGTAAATCGCTCTGTGGCAACTATTGTTTTGTAGTTTAATGATTGTCCTTTCTTCAAAGGTGGTAGTGTTTCTGCCTCTTGTTCGTTCTCTCTTTCGTCGTCAAATGACTCTCTATATACCCTCAAGAAACCATCAAACTTAATCATTTCTCCTACCACTTGGAACTCGTCTGTTATTCCGCTGACTGCAATCTTAGCTGTTGTCTTTTCCAATTCAGCATCTGCCATTTGCGAGGCTATAGTTCGTTTCCAAATAAGCTCATATAGTTTCTTTTCTTGAGCCTTACCTTCTATCGTCTGATTTGATATGTATGTAGGTCTGATTGCTTCATGGGCTTCTTGCGCACCCTTAGTTTTTGTGGCGTACTTACGTAGTTTTACGTAGTCAGCACCCATTTCTTCTGCTATTGTTTGTTTACAGCTTCCTAGTGCAATATCTGATAAGTTCACCGAATCTGTACGCATATAAGTGATAAGTCCAGACTCATATAGTCGTTGTGCTATAGACATTGTTTGCGAAACGCTATATCCCAGCTTTCGGGCAGCCTCTTGTTGCAAGGTAGATGTAGTGAATGGAGGTGCAGGCGACTTTTTTGCTGGTTTCTTTGATATATCTGCTATTTGGAAATCTGCTTTTTCGCAGTGCTTAACTATGCTTAGTGCCTCTTCATACGTATTTATTCTTCGTGGCATCTCTGCTTTTATTTCGGACATATTGCCCTCTTTGTCTGCCACAGTGAATATTGCTGTAATTCTATATGCAGCTTCTGCTGTGAACGATTGTATCTCTCTTTCTCTTTCAACAATCAATCTTACAGCCACAGACTGTACTCTCCCTGCCGACAAAGCTGGTCTTACTTTCTTCCACAACACAGGAGAAAGCTCGAAACCAACAAGCCTGTCTAGCACTCTACGTGCTTGTTGTGCATTTACAAGGTTTACGTCTATTTGTCTTGGATTTTCTATTGCTTTCAGAATAGCATTCTTTGTAATCTCGTGAAAGACAATACGTTTTGTCTTTTCAGGAGTGAGTTTCAGCACCTCATATAAGTGCCATGCTATTGCTTCTCCTTCACGGTCTTCATCGGATGCCAACCAAACCACTTGTGCTTTGTCTGCTTCTTTCTTCAGCTCCGACACTACTTTTTTCTTGTCCGCAGGAGTTTCGTATAGTGGAGTGAAGTTGTTTTCTACATCAACGCCAGCATCTTTCTTTTTCAAATCTCTTATGTGCCCATAGCTTGAAAGCACTTTATAGTCGCTTCCTAAGAATTTCTCAATTGTTTTCGCTTTAGCCGGTGACTCTACTATAACTAAATTTTTATGCATAACTTTTTACAAAATATGGTAGTGCTATTCTTAATGTCTGTGCAAAAGTAGGAAAAAAAACTCGCCTACAATTATATACTCATATAAAGTAAGCATATAGCCTTGAAGTATTGGCTATATGACACTCCTTTTTATGATGTTTTTTGATAAATAAAACTATGTATATATGTCGTCAGAACGCTTTATAGCCCATTTGTAAACTATATATGGTTTAGAAATTGACTATATATAGTTTGCAAGTAGATTATATATAAACTAAAAATCAACTCTATATAGTTTGCAAACCGTGTGTTATTGTTGCATTTCTTTGATGATACCTTCAAGCAGATAAGATGCGTTTAGGTTTCTTGCCACTCCACGTTGAATTTTGTACGAATAGTTTATCTCTTGCGCCAGCTCTATCTCGAAACAATAGTTTTTGTATATATCAGGTCGCTCATCTTCCAGCTTAGACAGTTCCAAATCGTGTGTAGCAATTATTGCCGACACACTATGCTTTGATATTTCGTTTAGGAACATCACCGACCCTTTCAACTTATCTTTTGAGTTCGTTCCTTTTAATATCTCGTCTAATATGATGAGTGTGTGGGCGTTGTTCTTTACGTAGTTTATCAGTTTCTTTAATCTGATAAGCTCTGCATTAAAGTATGATATGTCCTTAGAAATATTATCTGTGGTGCGCATACTTGAAAATAGAGAAACAACTGAACACTTAAACGAGGTGGCACATACAGGCATTCCGTTGTTGGCGATTATATACGTCAGCCCAACAGTGCGCAACATGGTGCTTTTTCCAGCCATATTTGCACCTGTAACAATAGATATGCTCTTTCTTGTTATCTTGAAATCGTTTGCCACTGCTTTACTTTTCGACAAGAAAGGGTGATAAACGCCTTGTGCGTCAATGATAATCTCCGAGCCGTTTGGCATAATCTCCGCCTTAACGTTGCTTGGATTGTTGAACGAGTATGTAGCAAAGCTGACAAAAACATCTACCTCTGCTATGCTGTCTATCCATTGCCCTACGTGAGAAAGATATTTGTC
>JAUMWZ010000173.1 GCA_030529405.1 Bacteroides sp.
GGTAAGTTATAGCGCGTAGTCCTGTTGGAGTAGATAGTGTCGGAGTAGGCTCTGGCTCTGGTTCTGGTACTGGAGCTACTTCTTCTTTATCATACATTTCAAAATCATCGAAAAGTATGTTTCCTGTATCATCATCACTAATAATTCTTACATTTAGCCCACCTTTAGGATACTCAACAGGTACATCAAAGTCAAATTCATATTTATTCCAACCAGGTTTCAACGATATGGTTCTCTTTTCAAATTTATCTTTTCCCTTTAAGGCTACAGCATAAAACACTTTAACTGTTACTTCTAACGAATAACCTTCTTTACTTGGCTTCGCCCAAAAAGACAACTTATATGTCTTAGGAGGCTTAAAACGTATAGGTCGTATACTATAGCTGGTTTCCAAAAGTTCAAAATAGCCTTGATTGATAGTATTAACTTTTAGAACTTTTTCTCCAGTTCCTCCTTCTCTCTTTCCCTCCACAAGTTCGCCAGAGATTTTATCTTCTAACAGCCAAGCTCTAGGTATTTTTTTCTCTACATAATCATCTTCTGGATATTCATCTGATTCTTCATCAAAATCTTCACTTGGAACTCCTGAAGGTACTAGTTCTGTATCATAAGTTTCAAACCCACCATTAGGTATCAGGTTTTCCTTTTGTTGCGCTTTTGCTCCCACCACATATAAAAGTGATGCGAACAAGGTTATCAATAAAGTTTTCTTCATAAAATAAAGTTTTTTGTTGTTACTTACTTATTTCTCTCAAGGAAATACCAAACTTATTGCCTATAGACAAAGCAGTGTGCTTGAGAGAGCCCACCGTATTTTCGTCGGCAAGAAGTCTTTCTTTATCCCACAAGCCATTGCCCTGGAAAAGATTGTCAAGCATTTCCTTTACCTCTGTGTATGTTATAATTTGCTTTCCCTCTTTGTTTCTTGCAAATTGAGATGCATAAATCAACCCACAAGCCTTAGATACAAACAGAAAAGCATATTTTGGATTTTCATCAATATTAACGAGTGTATTGTCGCCAACCAACAGATTCATAGCTCTAATTGCTACAACCCTTGAAAGCTCTGTTCGTATGGTGTCTAACTGCATTTTCATATCGTCATATCGGAAGTCTTCCATATAGGTTCTACCCTTAACAAGTGCTCTGTTTATAAACAGCTCACTGTTCTTCAATGCAGGCAAACCTTCTGAATGAGCCAACTTTCTCCAAAACTTAAAGTATCCGTAAGCTAAATCCCAATGATGTTCTAGCTCGGTATAGTTTCTTCCCACTATCAAATCTACATTCTCGTGTTTACGGCGTATCTCAGGATTATTTAACACCTCATCATCTAAGTGTACGTTGAGAATCTTATCTAGATATATTGCTCCAAGAACAGAATAATGGAACATCTCAGCCACCACCAAACCTTTGTTGTTTACGAAGTAAATATTGGGGTCGCCAATATTGTTTCCAACATATCCTTCTGCTCCTACTTTAGCTTCTCTGCGTCTGTGATTGAAAGGGTCTGTTTGTCCGTATCCACTAATCGCTGAGGTCGTATTGATTAAGTCTGTTATGTCTGTAACTATTTGTGCTCTGTTGGCAGAGTGTAGTTCAGACTTTGCTATTTCTTCTATCGGCTTTAATCCAAACTCCCCCTCTTTGTATAGCTTTTGAACTTCTTCATTGTCTAAGTCGTCACTTATTCGTGCAGGCTTCAAATACACCTTATATATACGTTCTAGTGGTGCATCTAAGAACTCGCACTCAACTAAATCTACGCTGCTTTCGCCTATCCTTGAGAACTTATATACAGGTTCCGGTATTATAGGTTCTAAGTACGCCGATTGCACTACTTCGTCCACGCCTTTTATGCATGAGCTAAAAGTGAATACAGAAGCTATTGCAAATATTTTATATATCGCTTTCATCTAATTGTCTATTATGGTAATATTATAAATTCACAATATGGATATGGCACTCTATTAGGTCCTTCCGAATTTTGATATTGTTCGGTCTCTAGAGCAGGTATTTCAATCAGTCCGTCTGATGTTACCGCTTTAATCGATGCTTTCACGCTTGAGTTACGAGGACCTACACCATTTACAGAAAGATACATGGGAAAACCTGAACGAACAGTAAAAGTAACTTTGAAATCTGTTCCATTATTCATGTACTTTTTCTTTGCTATACCTGGCAACGACTGTCCGCTTTCGTTGGAATCTTTGTTGCTATGTACTTCTACAAGCTCTTTCTTTTGATTTATGTATCTGACAACATATTTAGATGTTGGTTCATATACCAAGTCTCCTTGACTGTCATATTCTTTATAAGAACAAGTAACTGTGACCCTGTAGACGTCGTTTTCTGAATCAGCAGTAGGGTTTTCTCCTGGATACTTATAGCTAGCTAAAGCCATATCCGGGTCACACAGTTTGACATTTAAGTTTCCTTTTTCGCTCTCCGGCTTTTCTATTCCACCAAAAGGAAACAGCTTGTCATAGTCTTCTGAAGGCAAATCTTTTTCTGTTTCAGCACAAGCAGCAAAGCTCGCGAATATAAATGCAAAGATTGCATACTTCAACGTGTTTATCTTATTCATATATATTTATTGTTTATTGTTCGTCCCATATTTCAGCAATAACACCTGTTTTCTCTCCGTTAGGATACAAATGCTTGCTAACCCATTTATATCTTTTCTCGTAGTGGTCGTACACTCTTACCAATTCGCACACGAACTTGTCGCCCACTCTTTCAAAGTCAAAGAAAGAATATTGTTTGCTATACCTCAATCCTGTTCTAAAAGTCATTCCCTTTGTTGTTCCTACATATCCTGAGCCTAACCCATTCACTTTGTTTGGCCATCTGTCTAACACGACAGGAGTCTTTGCAAACAGAAACAAGTGATACCTTTTTTCTG
Organism: Bacteroides sp.; assembly: GCA_030529405.1. GTDB lineage: Bacteria > Bacteroidota > Bacteroidia > Bacteroidales > Bacteroidaceae > JAUMWZ01. Next base: position 2,906 of record JAUMWZ010000173.1, read on the forward strand.
CCGCCTGTTTTACAAGGTCTTTTATAGCTTCTGTTCTTGTCTTCATGTCGCTTCTAAAGAACACCTTCGATGCTCTTCTAATCATAAGCTGAGGGTTTTTCATTTCTTGAAAGAACTTTCTGTTTTGGAGTGAAGTTTGCATCATCTCTGTTGTGTTTTCTTCATCTTTTATTCTTTCAAACACTATGTATTCTCTAGAAGGGTCTATATATTTTGGCGACTTGAAATATAGCTTTCCTTCTCTATCTTTACCCATATACAGAAAGTCTGATGAGCCTTCATTTTTAGGTTCTACTAGTCTGTATAGATATGTGTATGAGGTAAAGCTCAACTGTGTCAATGA
>JAUMWZ010000174.1:0-688 GCA_030529405.1 Bacteroides sp.
TTGTCAAGGTCATACGATAGAGTTAGCCACGAGCCGATAGTGTTTGTCTTTCCTTGTGTTATTCTTCTGTGTCCTTCAGCCAGCCAGTCTTTATACCATGGGAACTCATCTAACTGCTCTTTGTTCATCTTCACATACTGCAATCCTCTATCTTTGAAAAATCCTCTAGTTTCATCTCTCAAGCTATTACTTCTTGTCACTCCCACTTCGTAACCAAAACTTGCGGTTAGCAGGTGGTTATGTTTCTCAGCTTTTATGATGTATCTGAAGTTAGCGTTTATACGTCCTGTGAAGTTTTCGTTAATAGAGTTTGTGGTATTCAACACTCCTCCATACGGAAGTTCAGACTTTCCGGTAACACCTGGTATAGGTTTGTCTTCTACTTCCCCATTTTTCAGTATGGCAACATAGTTTGTTTTCTCTCCATACCATACATTTTGTTGAGTAGAACTACGAGAGTATGAGAAACCACCAGACAGTGTTAGCATGTTCTTCAAGTTGTAATTAAGCTCTAAGTTAGTTATCATAGTGTTTCCCGCATAATCACTTGAAGAGTTATTCAGTTCATTTAGTATGTTATATCTATATTTTTCTTCATTCTTTTCAGAGCCGTGTCCGTATGCTTTATGCTTATAATAGTATAAAGAGCCATCTTCATTATACAAAGGTAGTGCTCTTGTTGTGTTAT
>JAUMWZ010000174.1:698-3243 GCA_030529405.1 Bacteroides sp.
AGCCACTAGGCAAGTGATTTTTCTTTTGTACGTTTCCGTTCACTCTCATATTAAGCTTCAGCGCATCTGTTATTTGAGTATTGAAGTTTATGTTAGCTGTATATCTGTCTACATACTCTGTTTTCTTAACTCCTTTCTCACTTGTGTATCCCACAGATGCATAATATCTTGTTTTCTCCGTACCACCAGATAGACTTATGGTGTGTGCATTTGTGAAGGCATCGTTTGTTAGTAGGTCAAACCAGTCAGTATTTACTTTCTCATAATACTGCGCTTCTTTCAGATATTCCTCGTATGTTGTTTGCTTTGTTTGATATCTATAGAAAGCTCCTTCATATCCCACCATTGGCATATTATGAGGGAATGAGTAGTGTATATCTATAAGGTCTTTACCGAATTGCACTCTTTCTCTCGAGGTCATCAAGTTTATTGCTTTGTCAGAGTAACGTGGTCTTATGACCATTTTACTCTGATTAGAGTAACTAATTCTTGGAGGTCCCACCTTACCTTTCTTTGTGGTTATGACGATAACGCCATTTGATGCTTGTGTGCCATAAAGTGCTGTTGCAGCTGCATCTTTAAGCACGTCAATTCTTTCTATATCTTGTGGATTAAGTCCTTGTATAGCATTACCAATATAATTGACGAAATCTGGGTCATTAAGTTTCTCTGGTTCCACATCAACAGGGTCTTGTATTACAAATCCATCAAGCACCCATAGCGGTTCTCTATTACCTAACAGTGTCGATGTTCCTCTCACTCTAAGTCTGGCAGTAGCACCCACATCTCCCGAGTTTTGCAGATACATCAAGTCTGGCACTCTTCCTTCCAACGCTTGGTCTATTGTGGTCATAGCTGGACTGAGTGCTTCCTCCATCACAACAGACGAAATCGAGCTGGCAGTTTTACGTCTATCAATTTGTTGATATCCCGTTACCAGCACTTCTTCTATCATTAGGTTATCTACTTGCAGCTTTACTTTATAGTCAGTCTTACCTTTTTTGATAGGTATAACATACTTAGAGAATCCAATAAAAGTAACTGTCATCTCCAACTTAGACTTTTCTAACGTCTGCTCTGGTACTCTGATTGTGAAGTGCCCGTCAAGATTTGTCTGAGAACCCCACCTCTCTTTCTTCGAGGTAATTACTACCGATGCGCCCGGAAGTGGTTCTCCCACTTCATCGTAAACGGTGCCTTTTATCTCGGTCGTCTTTACAGACTGAGAAAAAGCAGGAGATATTGTTCCTGCCAAGGCAAGACACAAGATTACTACGTGCCTGAAAATTGTTTTTACATTTACTCTCATTGCGTATTTATATAACATTTAATTAAAGTATTCTACACTCAACCCCGTTTTTCTTTTAACTTAAATATCAAATAGGTAAAAAAGAATAAAAATCACACTAAACAAAAATATAAGAGTAAACAAAAAACACAAAAAATACAGACTAAAAAAACAGCTTTTGTAAGGCTTCAAGAAAAATAAAAAAAATGGGTAATAAAACAGTTCGTTTATAAGCGAGCAGATAAAGCAAAAGATTGTCTTACACCACTTATTTTGAAATATTTTTACAATAACATTATAGAGAAAAAACAAAAAAGTTATTTTGTCTGGAAAAATGCACGTCTTCACTTAAAGCACAGAAACAGATGTATCTATTAACAAGCAACTATGTTTTAGTTTATTATTTACTCACAACAGCAACACAAACCATATACAGTTAAAATATAAACTATATATAACTTATAAACTAGTTATACACAGTTTAGACGGAAACTATATACAGTTTATAATCAAAAGATTAAATCCACATAAACATATATATAACAGCATATTCATAAGGAACTAAATATAAATAGAGTAGAAAGGTAAAAGCAAAAAAGAGGAAGACAAACGCTATTATCTTCCTCCTATTACATCATAGAGTTAAAACCTCATCAAAAGCTATCGGGATATGTTTACCCACCGAAGTGATTATTATACCTGCTCCTCGCAGACTAAGCTCTTCTTCTATAATACCTTTTATTATTTCAGAGTTCAAATCATCTAAGTGGCTTATCGGTTCGTCCATAAGAACAAAGTCAAACGGCTGGCAAAGAGAGCGTATGAAAGCTACCCTTTGTTGCTGACCCAAAGAGAGCAACTTAACGGGAGTATTCACCTTGTCAGACAAGCCAAGTCTGTCAAACAGAGAGATAATTCTATCTTCTCTCAAATGATTTGTTATTTTGTTTTTCATCATTACGTTGTCAAGCGCAGACAAATCATCGAACAAGCGCAAATCTTGAAAAAGAAAGCTTATGTTGTTATTGCGTATATCGCACCAGCGTGTTTCGTCAAAAGTTGAGATATCTTCATCATCAAACAAGATATTGCCTAAATAATCTTTTCTGTAACCATATATAAAGCTACAAAGAGAAGATTTTCCACCACCAGAAATAGCCTTTACAAGGTAGCGTTTACCTCTCTGAAAACACACCTCACTCTTCCACACCTCTGAACTAATAACAGTGTCGGCAAACACCTTAGGTAGTGCTTGCC
>JAUMWZ010000175.1 GCA_030529405.1 Bacteroides sp.
AGAGCGGAGCAAATGCTATGGCAATCGTTCAGCAATGTAATGCTGAAATAGACCGCTTACCTAAGGTTAGTGGTGGAGAAAACTACCTTAGTCAAAAGGCGAAAGAGGTGTTGCAAGAGGCAGAAAAGCAAGCAAACAAGATGTCAGACAGCTATGTAACGGTGGAGCATATACTCGTTGCGTTGGTGAAGGTAAGCAGTTCTGCATCGCAAATACTTAGCAATGCAGGGGTTAAAGAAAGTGTGTTGCTTTCTGCAATAAGTGAGCTAAGGAAGGGCAGTAAGGCAGATAGTCAGTCAAGCGAAGATGTATATCAGTCATTAGAAAAGTATGCAGTCAATCTGAATCAAGCTGCGCTAAACGGAAAGTTAGACCCAGTAATAGGAAGAGATGATGAGATTAGACGAGTGTTGCAGATACTTAGCCGACGAACAAAGAACAATCCTATTCTTATTGGTGAGCCGGGAACGGGTAAAACAGCGATAGTTGAGGGCTTGGCGCACCGCATCTTGCGTGGTGACGTGCCTGAAAACTTGAAAGACAAGCAGATTTATTCGCTCGACATGGGTGCATTGGTAGCTGGTGCAAAGTATAAGGGTGAGTTTGAAGAACGATTAAAATCGGTAGTCAATGAGGTCAAGAAAGCCGAAGGAGAGATTATTCTGTTCATTGACGAGATACACACACTCGTTGGAGCAGGTAAGAGTGAGGGGGCAATGGATGCTGCCAACATCTTAAAGCCAGCACTTGCAAGAGGTGAGTTGCGTTCTATCGGCGCCACAACACTTGATGAATATCAAAAGTATTTTGAAAAGGACAAGGCTTTGGAAAGAAGATTCCAAACCGTACAAGTGGACGAGCCAGATACATTGAGTACAATATCTATACTTAGAGGTCTGAAAGAAAAGTATGAAAACCATCATCACGTAAGGATTAAAGATGATGCCATTATTGCGGCGGTTGAGCTTAGTGCAAGATATATTACAGATAGATTTTTGCCTGATAAAGCTATTGACTTGATGGACGAAGCGGCTGCTAAGTTGCGCATGGAAGTAAACTCTGTTCCCGAAGAATTAGACGAAATCTCTCGTAGAGTGAAGCAACTCGAAATTGAAAGAGAAGCGATAAAGAGAGAAAACGACACTGAGAAGTTGAAGAGAATAGAGAAAGACATTGCCGACCTAAAAGAGCAAGAAAACACGTACAAGACTAAGTGGCTTGGCGAAAAAGAGAAGATGGAAAGCATTCAAAAATGCAAAGTTGAGATTGAGCAGTTGAATTACGAGGCAGACAAGGCAGAACGTGAGGGCGACTATGGACGAGTTGCGGAGATTAGATATGCAAAGTTGCAACAGGTGAAAGACAGAATGAAAGCTGCCGAAGACGAGCTAAAGAATATGCAAGGCTCAAGTGCAATGATAAAAGAGGAGGTCGATGCTGACGACATTGCAGAAGTGGTGGCAAAATGGACAGGTATTCCTGTTAGCAAGATGCTACAAAGCGAGAAAGACAAGCTACTACACATAGAAGAAGAGTTACACAAACGAGTGGTGGGTCAAGAGGAAGCTATTTCTGCCGTAGCAGATGCAGTGCGCAGAAGTAGAGCTGGACTGCAAGACCCTAAGAAGCCTATCGGTTCGTTCATATTCTTAGGAACAACGGGTGTAGGTAAGACAGAGGTTGCAAAGGCTTTGGCAGAGGTGTTGTTTGATGACGAAACGATGATGACACGAATAGACATGAGTGAGTATCAAGAAAAACACAGCGTTTCAAGACTTGTCGGTGCGCCTCCGGGATACATCGGTTACGATGAAGGCGGGCAACTAACAGAGGCTATAAGACGTAAACCTTACTCGGTAGTGTTGTTTGACGAGATTGAGAAAGCTCACCCAGACGTATTCAACATCTTATTGCAAGTGCTTGACGACGGTAGATTGACCGACAACAAGGGTAGAATGGTAAACTTCAAGAACACAATCATCATCATGACATCTAACATAGGAAGTAGCTACATACAAAGCAGATTGAACGAGATGAGTGGCGCAAACAAAGAAGATGTTATTGAAGAAACAAAGGAAAATGTACTAAACATGCTGAAGCAAAACGTAAGACCCGAGTTTATCAACCGTATAGACGAAACAATTATGTTCCTTCCACTTACAGAAAAAGAGATAGAACAAATTGTGAGAATACAGATAGAAAGCGTCAAGAAACGTCTTGCAGAGAGCGGAGTGAGAATAAACATAACCGACAATGCCATAAAACTTCTAGCTAAAGCTGGCTACAACCAAGAATATGGTGCAAGACCAGTTAAGCGTGCGGTTCAAAAGATGTTGTTAAACGAACTATCTAAGCAGATAATTGCTCAAAACATCGTTGCGGGCAAAGAAGTAACGGTAGATGCAGAGGGTGAACACCTTGTGTTTAAGCAATAAGACAACTTATAACTGTAATATTAAAGGCTACATATTGGGCAAATTGCCACAATATGTAGCCTTTTTATTGTTACAACAGTCGATTATAACACACTAAACACAATTATTTACTACATTTACCGAAAACAAATTTACCCCCTAACACAAACTAAGTATGAAAAAAGCACTATCTATCATCGCCCTAACATTGATTGTTATCATAATCTCATGTGGTAACAATCAAAACAAAGAGAATGAAAGCAATGACAACATCATATTCATAGACAATTTTGATGGCAAAGAAACTATTCCCAACACAGAAATATGGCAACTTTGCACACATTTCAACGTGGAGTGGGCGCAACATTTCAAACACGTTGAGGGCTACGAAAACGTTAGAGTGGAGCAGGGTCACCTCGTTTTGAAGGGTAGTAAAGACGGAGAGCACTACAAGAATGGAGGAATAAGAAGTAAAATAGGCTTTCCGTGCAACACTCGCTTAGAGGTTAAGGCACGACTAAATAAAAAGGTAAGAGGTGCTTTCCCTGCTATTTGGCAGATGCCAATGAATGGAGAACAGTGGCCACTAAGCGGAGAAATAGACCTTATGGAGTGGGTTCAAGGAACACCTAATATGATTTACCAAACCTTGCATACACAATATATAAAAGACCAAACAGGACATACGGGAGCAACAAACCCCAACCCAAACAAAGAGTTTGACGTAACAAAAGACCATGTATATGCAGCTGAAAGAACAGAAAACTCTATTATCTTCTACGTTGATGGAAAAGAAACATGGAGATACAACAAA
>JAUMWZ010000176.1 GCA_030529405.1 Bacteroides sp.
TTTCAGCACCACCCTGTTCATTATTCTGTCTTCGGTAGTAACTAAGAGATGTGGATTTATGACATACATATACAATAACTTTCTGTCTATCATCTTTTTAACCATCTCAGAACGGTTTATACCAAAATAGTCATTCATTTCGAAAAAACGACTATAGTCATTATATGGGTGTTCTTTTAGAGTGAGATGTTTATCTTCTTCGTCTAGCCTAGAAATAGACTCAAACGGAGAATAATAGAAAGCCAACGGGGTAAACAAACGGTAATGTGCTGGATTATTTTTTACATACATACGTTCGCTAGACAATATTTCTTCTATGTCAGAAATATATTTCTTATAAATAACAGATACTGTATCGACGTGAAGGACAGAGTCTTTTACCGAAACAAGCGTAGTCATATACTTGCTGAGTATGTTCTTCTTTCCGTCGTCATCTTCTTTTATATCTGTTCTGACAGCAACAACCGACTGAACAGACAACAAACAAATCATAAAAAATAAAACTAAGCCACGAATCATAACATTCTTTTTTACCATTCGCAAAGTTAGTCATTTGAATATAAAAAACATTGACTAAAAGCAATAATTATATGGTTTAGAGGACTAATAAATAGATATATGTCAAAAAATAGCAACTAAAAAGAAAGGATAAAGATATTGTATGATGCAAAAAGCGGTATAAAAGCAGAAATTTATGATATAACAAACACCTTGAAAAGGAAACAGACCATACAGAAAGGGAGTAAAGCTTCTTTTTCTAAAGTATATATTATTGAAAAGTAAAGTGTATATAACTGATAAATGAACTATATACAATTTATAAGTTGAGTATATACAATTTGGAAAAGCGACTTATATAGTACAGGTAAGCACGACAAAGAATCTTATATCAACATAAAGTTTAATCAAACAGAAAGTAGCCAACACTTAAACGAAAATGATATTGCTTTCATAAACAAACAGTACCATTTTCTTATATAGAAGATAAACATGCAGAGCAAAAACAAACAGTTAAAAGACTACAGATAAGCGAATTCACTTCTCTGTAATAAATCCACACAAACAATAATAATAGGAATAAAAAAGTCCATTCTTGTCAGATCTCTCCAACAAGAATGGACTTAAATATATGTTTGTAGTTAGTATTACTACATTAAGAAACCTAACAATATACCAGCTGCTACTGCCGAGCCAATTACACCAGCAACGTTAGGACCCATTGCGTGCATTAACAGATAGTTTGTAGAGTCATACTCCAATCCTACAACTTGAGATATTCTAGCTGAATCTGGCACAGCAGACACCCCAGAATTACCTATAAGAGGGTTTATCTTATTATCTTTACTCAAGAACAAGTTGAAGAACTTAACAAACAACACACCTGATGTTGTTGCTATTATGAATGACAACGCACCCAATCCGAATATTATCAATGAATCTACTTTCAAGAATTCTGAAGATTGAGTAGATGCTCCCACTGTCAAACCTAGTAATATAGTAATCACGTCAATAAGTGGTCCGCTAGCAGTATTAGCCAATCTCTTTGTTACACCACTTTCTTTCAAAAGATTACCAAAGAACAACATACCCAAAAGAGGTAATCCCGAAGGAACCAACATTGCAGTAAGCAAAAGTCCAAGTATAGGGAATACGACCTTCTCTGTATGCGACACCTGACGTGGAGGCTTCATTCTTATCACACGCTCTTTATCTGTAGTTAGCAAACGCATAATAGGCGGCTGGATAACTGGCACCAACGCCATATATGAATATGCAGAAACCGCAATAGCACCCATCAAGTTTGGCGCAAGTTTTGAGGATAAGAAGATAGCCGTAGGACCATCAGCACCACCAATAATAGCAATAGCTCCCGCCTGCATTGGGTCAAACCAAGCCAAAGCCAACATATATGCACCGAAAATACCAAACTGAGCTGCCGCACCCACAAGCATCAACTTAGGATTAGAGATAAGAGCAGAGAAGTCTGTCATAGCACCAATCCCCAAGAAAATAAGTGGCGGATACCAACCAGAAGTCACTCCTTGATACAATATATTAAGCACAGAACCTTCTTCATATATACCAACCTTTAAGCCAGCGTCCATATTAAAAGGTATGTTTCCTATAAGAATACCAAATCCAATAGGTATAAGTAACATCGGTTCAAAGTCTTTTGCAACGGCAAGGTATATGAAAACTAGACCTATAACAATCATTGCAAAGTGTCCAAATGTGGCATTATAGAAACCTGTATATTGCCAAAAGTCCGAAAGGTTATTTGTCAAAAAATCAAAGAAACTTCCCATATTACTCAATAATTACAAGAACATTACCTTCTAGAACAGAATCTCCCTTATTAACCTTTATATCGGTTATAGTACCATCTTTATCTGCTGTGATGTTGTTCTCCATTTTCATAGCTTCAAGAATAAGTATAGTCTGTCCTTTTTTAACTACATCGCCAACCTTAACTTTAAGTTCAAGGATAACTCCAGGTAGTGGAGATTTAACTCCAGACTTACTTCCTGATGATGCTGGTGCTTCTGCTTTTTCTGCCTTAGCAGCAGATTTCGCAGCTGGACGAGCTACAACTGGCTTAGCAATCTTTACTTCTTCTTTTTTCTCAAGCTCTACCTGATAATTTTTACCATTAACTTCTAAGTTGGCAATATTATCTTCTACAGAATTCACAGTAACATTGTACTCTTTTCCGTTTATCTTATATTTATATTGTTTCATCTTTATAAAATGTATGGGGTTATATTACTTTTTTCTTTGTGGTAACTCTCTTAATGTGCCAGCCTTAGAACGCCAAGCCGATTTGCTTTGTGACTCTTGATCTAATGTAAGAACCATAGACTCCTCATCATGAGCTTCGTCATGGAACATATGAATAGCCATTGCTATTGCTGCATACACATCTTCGTCTTCTGCTTTACCTTGCTTGCTTGCTTTCACAGCTTTACCCAAGTTTGGATTAGCTTCTTTTGTAGCAGCTCTTTCTTTATTTCTCCTAGAAAGATATAGAGAAAGCTTGCCAATAAAGCGGAATGAAAGGTATAACAATATAAGAGATGAGAACACAACACTCATAGCTGTGATGGACATACCTATTCCTAAAGAGTCATCTTGTTGAAACTTTGCCATCTTAGTGTTACCCACATTAGCCCTATTGTTAGTACTTGGAGTAACATATCTATTCTGACTTC
>JAUMWZ010000177.1:0-1486 GCA_030529405.1 Bacteroides sp.
TAACTATATATATTTTGCATATAAACTTTATATAGTCTATTTCTAAACTATATACGGCTCACAAGTCAGTTATATATAGTTAGCAAACCTGCTGTATATGGTTTGTATCTATCTTACTTATACCATAAGCTAAAACAAAGAGTTAATCCATTGCGCAATGTCTTCAAGCACAGTGTAAGATATTGTTTCTTCAATGGTCATGTATTCTGAGACGTTGCCCGTTGTGCATACTTGGAAGAAGTGGTTCATCTTGGGGTATAGCTTGACTTGATTACGTTTTTTCTTAGGTAGAAGTTTACGTATCGCCTCAAGATTAGTGCTTGCTTTTACTTGTGTGTCAAGCTCGCCATTTACGGCAAAGACAGGACATTTGGCTTTTGATATATCTTTTTGCGGAGAGAAACTGAGAAAAGATTTTAACCATGCATTGTCTGCATCTAACACCTTTACCATCTCAGGCAGAAGCATACAGTTTTGCTCCTTTCCTCGTTCTTTAAGTAGCTGATTGGCATAGCCTACACAGCTTTTGTCCGCTCCTTTATAGTCTTTGCAATAACTAACAACTTCGTTCAAAAACTCCTCATATTCAGAGCGGTTTGTCAGCTGCATTCTATCAATATAATATAGAAATTGTTCTAAAACAATATCATATCCGCTCAAACCTGCACCTGCAAGACTGACAGCAAAATCTACCTTACGACGAGAAGCAAGCATAAAAGCTATGATACCTCCCTCACTATGACCGATAACGCCTACTTTATCAAACTTTGTGCGTAGATGTTTGACAGCAGAAAGGGCATCTTCCATGTTGGAAGTAATGGTTACTAACGACGCATCGCCACCTGACTTGGCAACCCCTCTGTCATCATATCGGAGCGTGCCTATACCTTTTCGTGCCATATAGTCTGCTATAACGGCAAAAGGTTTATGCGCAAAACACTCCTCATCTCTATTTTGTCCGCCACTACCGGTAACCATAACCATAGCCACAGAACGTTTTTTCTTCTTGGCAACGGACAAAGGGTAAGATATTGTCCCAGAAAGCACAACGTCGTCTTTGGTGTTAGTAAAACTGACTTCTTCTGTTTTATAAGGGAATGGCTCTTTAATCTCTTGGGTGCGCTTGAAAACAACTGCCTCCTTAGTCATAACGAGGTCGAAAGAATATCCTATCTGATTGAACTTTCCTTTAAGAGTATCAGCCACCAAACGCCCTTCGAACACGGCATTTATAGACTTTGACGAAAGGGTAATTCTATCTTTGTCTGTCACTGAAACCTCTACGGGTATGATTGCACCTCCTTGTTGTGGAACTCTCAAGGCACATTCATACTCCCCATTCTGAAGTTTAGTGATTTTATAGAAAAGTATCAGCTTGTTTCCGCCAACATCTATCTTGCCCGACCAAACGCCTGAAAAGTCTTGCGCACAAAGACCCCCAAAAGAGAAAAGTGACAATAACAGAACGAATAAATGTTTCATAAAA
>JAUMWZ010000177.1:1586-3209 GCA_030529405.1 Bacteroides sp.
TCCAACTGATGAGTAATATCTGTATTGGTAGACTTTAGAACCTTACCTATAAGCAGAGGGAAAAGCCATAGACCTATGTTTTGTATCCAGAAGATTAAAGCATAAGCAGAACCTATAACTTTGCTATCAACCAACTTAGGAACACTTGGCCAAAGTGCAGCAGGAACAAGTGAGAAAGATGCACCCAACACCAAAATTGTTACGAATGCCAACACAACACCAGCTACGTTATTGCCCTTAAACTCTGGAAGTACGAAGGCAAATGTAAGGTGACAGATGATGAGAAGAACAGACCCTAGCATAAGCATAGTAGCTGCTTTTCCCTTATTATCTACATACTTGCCAAGTATAGGAGTGATACCTACCGCCAAAAGTGGGAACACTGAGAAGATTGATTCTGCTGACTGACGCATATATGACATATAGCAGAAGAACACCAAGAATACAACCGACACAACAAGCAACACATACTTCAACTGCTTTCTGCAGAAATTACTCATAAAAGCAGTTATAGCCACAACAAGCATAACTACGTATTGAATGTATGCCACTGTTTCTGACGCCCAAAAAGAGCCTACCTCTGGAGCATGGAAGTCAATGTTAGACTGCAACATATTAACAGCATACTTTTGGAATGGGAAGATTGCCGAGTAATATAATACACAAAGAAGAGCTACAAGCCAAAACACAAGGCTTGAGAATATCTTACCCAAGTCGCTAATACGGAATGGATCGTCTTTTTCTTCAGCTTCGCCAGTTTGCTCATCAAGTTTCTTATCCATGAAGAAATATACGATGAACATAATCAAAGCTATGATAAGAAGTATAACAGCAAAAGCAACTGAACGAGAAACGTCTATTCTGCCGAACATTTTAGCAAATACAGGCGAGAAGATCATACATGTTGCAACTCCTAAACGTGCAAAAGCCATCTCTGAACCCATAGCAAGAGCCAACTCACGGCCCTTGAACCACTTCACAATACCTCTACTAACTGTGATACCAGCCATCTCAACACCACAACCGAAAATCATAAAGCCGATAGCAGCAAACTTAGCAGAAGCAGGCATACCTTGATAGAAAGGAGATACGCCAAGTTCATCGAAGATAGGAACATAGTTGAGGTTTTCTGTAAACCATACTTCAAGGCTTGAACCCATGAAAGATTCTGTTACGGCATACCAGTTTATTGTTGCCCCTAAAAGCATAACAAGTCCAGATAGGATAGCTGTGTAGCGCACACCAATCTTATCCAAAATGATACCTGCAATGATTAGGAAGAAAATAAACACATTAAGGAATGTTTCAGAGCCAGCATAAGTTCCAAACGCATCAGAATCCCACCCTCTCGTAGACTCTAATAAATCTTTGATAGGAGAAAGTATATCCATGAAGATATACCCAAAAAACATGGCTGATGATAATAACAACAGCGCAACCCAACGTGCAGTCTTAGATTCTCTCAAAGACGCCATCTTTGTCTCTGTACTTGTCATTTTGTTTTTATTTTATTTTAAGGTTAAACTTTATCTAAACATAGGTGGTTCGCAGAGTATATACAACTGATTTACAAACCGTATATAACTGATTTGTATACTGTATATAACCAACTTGCAAACTGTA
>JAUMWZ010000178.1 GCA_030529405.1 Bacteroides sp.
GATTGCTATGACAATCAAGGTACGATTGCTATGACAATCACAAATAGGTTTATGCTGTCATTAAAGTTACGTTTTGTAGTATTTCTAATATCGTTTGTTCGTGAGATAAGCCTTCCTTATCTGCTGAAAACATACAATATATATTTATTCTATTACTGTCTTATTCTTAAAACTTATATATTTGCAGTCATTAAAAACATTATTATGAAAAAGATTATAGCTTGCTCAACCTTGGCTCTGACATTGATGGTGTCTTGTTCTAATGAGCCTAAATTTACAGTTAGTGGTAAGATTGCAGATGCAAAAGATAAGATGCTCTATATAGACAATATGGGTATAGCAGAGATTACTACCATTGATTCGGTAAAACTGTCTGAAAGTGGGGAATACAAATTTCACGGTGTGCGACCAGAATCGCCTGAGTTCTACCGTTTGAGAATGGAAAACAAGCATATAAACTTCTCTATTGACTCGACAGAACATATCACTATAAACTCGCAAAACGAAGGCTTTGCTACTAATTATCAAGTAGAAGGTTCGGAGAATAATGTTAAGATAAAGGAACTCACTCTTAAACTTGCCGACTTGCAAAGCAGACTTGAGGCTTTGGCTAAAGACGGAAACGAGGGAAAAATAACTGTTGAAGAATATCAGAAAAGTGTAGTTGCCCAGGTAGAAGCGTATAAAGATGAGGTAAGAAAAGAATATATACTGTCTAATCCAGAGTCAGCTGTGGCGTATTTTGCGCTTTTCCAACGCATAAACCAGTTAATGGTTTTCGACCCATATAACGACAAAATGGACATCAGAACTTTTGGCGCTGTGGCAACAACATACGACAGAAAGTATCCAAATGCAGTAAGAACTAAGAACTTGCACAATATTGCCTTGAAGGGACTAAAGAACAAAAGACAGACAAGCAAACCTGCTACGGAAGAAGAGACAAGAAAAGTAGAGGTAGAGTCTGTTGGAATTATAGACATCGACCTAAAAGATGTCAAAGGAAATGTCAAGAAGGTGTCAGAATTGAAAGGCAAGACCGTGTTGCTTGTCTTTACTGCATATCAGCAACAAAACTCTGGAGCACACAACTTGTTGCTAAGAGATTTATACAAAAAGTATGCTCAAAGAGGACTGGAGATATATCAAGTGTCGTTCGATATTGATGAACATCTGTGGAAATCGTCAGCTGTAAGAATGCCTTGGATATGCGTGCGCGACCCACGAGGAACATATTCTTCACTTATAAATACATACAACATTACTCAACTGCCAACAATGTTTTTGATAGACAAAAACAACGAACTAAAGAGCAGGGTTGAAGATGTGAAAAACCTAGAGAAAGAGGTTGAAAAACTTTTGTAGAATATTTGTAGCAAAAGGTAGGTAGAGCCTAAGTGTAGGTTATATATAGTTTGAAAGTAGAGTATATATTGTTTAGAAACATACTATATACAGTTTGAAAATAAAGTGTATATGGTTTGAAAATACGGGTAAATAGAGCTTATAAGACAGATAAATAGCAATATAAAATAAACTATATACATATTACTTGACAATTATAATTTAATTACATACCTTTGTTGCAGGTTTAATATAGCGAATAAGGAGAGTTCTGGTAGTCATTCATGTTGCCAGAATTCTTTTTATTTTATTATTTGAAGTAAAACAAACTAAAAAATAAGGAGAAACATTATGGCTTACATGTCTAAAGAAGGCTACGATAAGTTGCTGGCAGAACTTAGAGAGTTAGAAACGGTAGAAAGACCTAAAATCTCGGCAGCCATTGCTGAAGCAAGAGACAAGGGAGATTTGTCTGAAAATGCAGAATATGACGCTGCAAAAGAGGCACAAGGAATGTTAGAAATGAAGATAAACAAACTTAAACTAACTATTTCTGAAGCAAGAATTATAGACACATCGAAGATACAAACAGAAACAGTACAGATACTAAATAAGGTGGAAATGAAGAACGTACGTACTGGCGCTGTGATGACATACACATTAGTTTCAGAGAACGAAGCTAATCTTAAAGAAGGAAAGATTTCAATAAACACTCCGATAGCACAAGGACTTTTGGGCAAGAAAGTAGGAGATGTGACAGTGATTAAGGTGCCACAAGGCGAAATTGAACTTGAAGTTCTAAGTATATCTATATGATAAAGCAAAGAGGCTATTGAGATGTAACACTTACATTTCAGTAGCCTTTTTAAGTCAATATAAAGAAAAAGAAATATGGCAACAATATTTACAAAGATAGCCAATGGAGAAATTCCATGCTATAAGATAGCAGAAGACGAGAGATGTTTTGCTTTTCTGGATATAAACCCACTACAAAAAGGACATACGCTGGTTATACCAAAGAAAGAGGTGGACTATATATTCGACCTTGAAGATGAAGACCTAGTGGCTATGCAACTATTTGCTAAGAAGGTGGCAAAGGCTATCAGAAAAACATTCTCTTGTAAGAAAGTAGCTCAAGTGGTGTTAGGTATGGAGGTGCCTCATGCTCATATACACCTCATTCCTATGAATAATGAGAAAGAGGTAAACTTCTTTGGAGAAAAGAAAAGCCTTACTAAAGAAGAATTTGAACAAATAGCTGAAAAGATAAGAAGTAACTTTTAGCAGATAACTGTTTTTAGATAGCTTAAGAAAAGCTACTAGTTTGTTTCTCCACACACTATAAAAGTCGGCAGATGTTGGGTGTAATTGCTACCCTTGTCTGCCGATTTTGTTTTATGCTTATGCTTGTTTAGCTTCATATCAAGACTTGCTTTCCTTTGTGTTTGTGCCTTGCTATTAGCTATGTTGTAAGTACTCATCTTTGCGTATGTCGTTGCCCACTTGGCTAATGTAACATCGCTAGTTTATAAACAATATATTTCTAATCTGTAAACTGTATATAAATAAGAAAACTATTTTTCTTATGATTGTTTCATTTCTTATAGTCTTCTATTTCTGTATTATATGTTCTTCTTTTCATTTTTTCTTTTTCTCTTATTTTGTCTTATATGTTCTCTTTTACTTTCTTCTTTTCTTTTTATTTTGTCTTGCTTATTCTTCTTTCAGAACACCTTCTTCTATTCTTTTGTTTTGTATGTTCTTCTTTTCATAACTTATCTTCTTCTCCTTTTGTCGCTACAAAAGGAGCAAAAAATCCCGCTTAGTTTGTTTTCCTACCTTTCACTTGTTAA
>JAUMWZ010000179.1:0-1200 GCA_030529405.1 Bacteroides sp.
TAGTCTTTGTAAGGTAGTCGATACCTATCAACACGATAGGTACATTAGCTTTTAGTGCTATGTAATAGAACCCTTTCTTCCAGTTTGGATTTGCTTGTCTTGTTCCTTCTGGAGTTATTGCCAAGTTGAAAACCTTCTTTTTTGCAAAAGCATCAGCCATTTGGTCTACCAATGAGTTGTTTTTGCCACGATGTACTGGTATCCCTCCGATAGCTCTGAATATAATACCAAGTGGAAAGAAGAACCACTCCTTCTTCATCATAAAGCTTGCTCTCTTGCCTGTTGCTCCGTAAAAAAGTTTACCGATAAACAAGTCTAGGTTGCTTGTGTGAGGAGCCGCACAAATTACGCACTTGTCGTAGTTTGGCACTGTTACCTCCATCTTCCAACCAAGTATCTTGTGATAGATAAAGCTATATATTGCTTTTCTCATCAGTTACTATTTAAGTGTTTCTATTTGTGATAGTATCTCATCAACTTGCTTATTGAAGTCGTCCTTCAACTTTTTGTAGAAGCCTTTTACATTACCTGGTTCGGTGTGACTAATTCTGCTTACGAACTCATTTTGTAATGCCAATATTTTTCCCATTATTGAGTCTGCAACTTTTACTTTTTCTTCTGTCAAGTTTTTGCAGTTTACCATGCATTCTATAAATAATTCGCCCGCCACGTAATTAACGGCTTTTTTAAGGTCTCTTCTACTTGCCATAGTTTTGTTTTTTATATGTTTCTAATATTTGCTATTGGCAACATCTGTATGGAATTTTGTCTATTCTCTTTTGATGTCTGCCTCCTTCAAATTCTGTCTTAAAATATGTCTCAATTATTTCTTTAGCAGTGTTGTTGTCTATAAACCTGCCTGGCATTACCAATATGTTAGCGTTGTTGTGCAATCTTGCCATCTCTGCTATTTCTTTGCTCCAACACAAAGCTGCTCTAATGTCTTGGTGCTTGTTCAAAGCCATGCTTATACCGTTTCCTGTTCCACACACAGCTATACCGCAATTGCATTCTCCTTCCGATACGGCTTTAGCTAGCTTGTGGGCAAAGTCAGGGTAATCAACACTTTCAGTAGAGAAGGCTCCGAAATCAACAAACTCGTATCCGTTGCTCGAAAGCCATTCTTTTGCAAATTCTTTCAACTCAAACCCTGCGTGGTCTGATGCTAATCCAACTTTAATCATTTGATAGCAGTTCTTT
>JAUMWZ010000179.1:1300-3116 GCA_030529405.1 Bacteroides sp.
GTAGATACTTCCGAACCCGAAGCAACCATAATAACATCTGCATTCTCGTCAGAGCCTGCAACGATGTACGCACCTTTCCCAGCCTCTGAGTAAGCATTGCCTGCTGGTAGGTTTTCTATATCTTGTCTTGAGAAAATCAATCCCGTTGGAGTGCTTGTATTTTCCATTGCAAGTTTCCATGCTATTGTTGTTTCCTCAGCATCAGCTGGTCTTAACACAAGCATAGAGTTGTGTCCCTTGTGGTTCTTTAGTTTTTCCATCAAGCGTATTTGTGCCTCTTGTTCCACTGGCTCATGAGTAGGACCATCTTCTCCCACACGGAACGCATCGTGTGTCCATATAAACTTCACTGGTTGTTCCATTAGTGCCGCCATACGAATAGCAGGTTTCATGTAGTCAGAGAACACAAAGAATGTTCCGCAAGCTGCAATCACACCGCCGTGTAGCGACATACCGATGCACACGCAAGCCATTGTAAGTTCTGCAACACCTGCTTGAAGGAATGCACCGCTAAAATCTCCCTTCTTGAAAGCCTTTGTTTTCTTCAAGAAACCGTCTGTCTTGTCAGAGTTAGAAAGGTCGGCAGACGATACAACCATATTTTCTACATTCTCTGCCAATATGCCAAGTACGTTTGCAGATGCAGCACGTGTAGCCACATTTGCTTTTTGTTGTATTGCGTTCCAATCTATCTTTGGTGCCTTACCGCTGAAGAATTGTTTTAGCTTTTCTGCTTTTTCAGGGTTTTCTTTAGCCCATTTTTCTTTCTCAGCGTATCTTTCTTTTACTATTTCTTTAAGCTCTTTTGCGCGTTTAGCATACAATTCTGCAACCTCTGGGAATATAACAAATGGATCGTCAGGGTTACCGTTTAGGTTGATGATTGTGTTTCTGTAAGCATCTCCACCCAAAGGTGCTCCGTGAGTAGCACAGTCTGCTTCGTAACTACTTCCGTCTGCACGTCTTGCCCCTTTGCCCATTATTGTCTTACCAATAATAAGTGTTGGCTTTTCTTTTTCTGCCTTAGCCTCTGTCAGTGCTTTTCTTATTTGCTCTGGGTCGTTACCGTCTATGTTGATAACTCTCCAACCCCAAGCCTCATATTTTTTTGCTGTGTCTTCTGCTGTAACTTCTGCTATCTCTGTAGAAAGCTGAATTTCGTTAGCATCGAAGAACATAATAAGGTTATCCAATCCAAGTGTACCTGCAATACGTCCTGCACCTTGCGATATTTCTTCTTGTATTCCGCCGTCAGAAATATATGCATAGATAGTTTGGTTCATTACATCTCCAAGACGAGCCTTCAAGAATTTTGCAGCTATTGCCGCTCCTACTGCGAAGGTATGTCCTTGTCCAAGTGGGCCAGAAGTGTTTTCCACTCCTCTCATGATGTCCACTTCTGGGTGTCCTGGTGTTGGACTGCCCCATTGACGGAATTGTTTTAATTCTTCTATTGTATATTTTCCTGCTAATGCCAGTGTTGAATATAACATCGGTGACATATGTCCTGGGTCTAAGAAAAATCTATCTCTGCCTTCCCATTGTGGTTTTTCTGGGTCATAAACCAAGAACTCTGAGAACAAAACATTGATGAAGTCAGCTCCACCCATTGCACCTCCGGGGTGTCCTGATTTTGCTTTTTCAACCATAGATGCCGATAGTATGCGAATGTTGTCGGCTGCACGATTCATTAGCTTATTGTCATTCATATAGTGTAGAATTATTTAATGAGATGTTTAATTACTGGCAAAGGTAGTCCTTTTATATTCAAATATCAATCAAATTGTATAGAAAAACAGATAATATACATATGTGT
>JAUMWZ010000004.1 GCA_030529405.1 Bacteroides sp.
TATCTGCTTGGCACTGACTATTTGTATTTTCTCCAAATTCATTCCCAGTGTTTTTTTGAAGTATTCTGATACCATCTGATACTTATCCTTTAGCTGTTTGCTAGCCAACTTGGCTTCTTCTTCAGATGTTCCGTCTTCTGCAGGTGTTTCTGTACGCTTTATATACTTCAATATTTCTTTTGGAGTGCTGTTTAACACTATGCTTACTACTTCAGCAAAGTCATCTTCTGCCGATAAGAAAGAGTGCATAGTAAAAAATCCTCGTCTGTTTGCATATTCGCTTGAAGAGAAAAAGTCTTTTCTTGACATACTTCCTCTGACATCTGCAATAAAGTCTGCCGTAGAAGGCGAATATCTGTTCTGACTTATCAGCAAGAACTTATCTCTGTCATAAGGGAAAAGCTCTGCTAAGCGTTTCGCAAATTGGTGGTGAACACTTCTCATCAATTCAAAAACTCTATCTCGGTTTTTCTTTTCAAAAGCATTCACATTATATATATACATCTCTGCTGCAACTCCAGATCGGTTAGTAAGAAGTTCAACATTGTGCGCATCTAAGTTTTCGCCTCCATACAAATGTATTCTGATAGGGTTCTTCTCTTTCATATAGTCAGCACCGCCAACATCTTGACGAGTGTAGAATTCAAGAAACAGCTCTTTTATTGTTTCCAGCACAGGTTGTATGTTTTCCAACTTAGGAGGATATAAAAACGTTCCTTTTTCGGTGTTGTTTCGCTCCCATCTATAAATGACTTCTATGCCGTATGGCTTTGTGTAGTTTTCATATATCCACTTGTCAAGCTCTGTGTAGGTTCTTTTTATAGTGTTTCTGTCTACCACGCTATCGCTAGAGAGCTTGTCTGTGTCTACACACGAAACAATGATTAGCGACAAAGCCAAGAGTAAAACTTTCTTTACCATAATATCTTTTTCCGTTTATTTTCTTTACTAAAACAATTGTTACTTTACTGTTGCTTTACTGTTTATATACGATTTCAAAACTGACTGAATATAACTTGCATATCAACTAACTACAGTCTAAAATCAAACTATAAACAGTTTATATCGGCTCTGTAAATCGCCTTTCTGTGTGTTTTCTGCAACAGTTTTCACAATTTCCTTTATTTATCTTGTTATATATACGTTGTCTACTATCTCGGATTAGGTGTAAGACCTCTGTTTATAGCCTCATTAGGTATCTGAATAACCTTTCTAGGGTCTTCTTTTCCTAACGGACGATACACAGGATTCTTGCTTGTACGAGTGACTGGTATATAGAATCTTCTCAAGTCAAACCATCTCAATCCCTCATGCAAGAACTCTCTTTGGCGCAAATCAAGTATAGACTTAACCATTGCCAACTGCTTTATGGTAAGACCATAGAATGGTGTATATATGTCATAGTTATCGCTACTTGTCCAAGTATAGTCAGTTCTGAAACAAGGCAGAGTAATGTCGAACTTAACTCTATAGAACAAAATCATATCGTCTATTGCTTTGTCATACTCACGTTTCATAACATAAGCCTCCATTCTGTTTAGCATAACCTCATCTGCAGTAAACAACACGTTAGTAACGTAAAGACCTTTAGGCTTAGAGCTTGTATTGCCAAAGAGCGAAAGCTCGTCGAACTTAGCAATGTATCTTCCCTCATTTATTGGAGGTTCAGACACTGAGAAAGAGAACGAAGTATACATATTTGCTTTAGAGAACTCTTTACAGCCGTCAATACCACGTTTATTGAAAACCTTGTCAGCACTATTGTATGTCACTCCATACTTCTCTGTAGGCAGAGTTCTAGCTATTCTAGACTCTGTTGTGCTCATCATAAGGTTGGCTACTTCTTCTTTCGATGCGTATCTTTTATATAAAGACTTATGATTGAAAAGCAATTCTCTGCTGTAATCAACCCAATTTCTAAGTTGAGATTTAGGGTCGCTACCCAACACGTAGTTTGAATATTCTATAACCAAATCCCACTCGCCCTTCATCAAGTAGAAACGAGATGCAAAAGCATAAGCAGCTTTCTTGTTGAAGTGAAACTTCGGGTTCTTATAGAACTTGTCACTAACAAGAGTTATACCCAATTTAAGGTCTTTCTCAATCTTGTCATACACTCCTTTTACTGTTCCTCTGTCGTAATCAACAAGTGCGTTCTTCTCAGGCTTAGTCAGATAAGGTATTCCTAGGCTTGTTTCAGACTTCTGTGTGCTATATGGTTCTGACCATATATTAACCAACATAAAGTGCAGGTAGGCTCTCAAAAGAAAAGCCTCTCCATACAACGCCTTCACACGCTCAGTCTTTGGATAAGAAGCCAGCAGTTCTAAAGCCTTATTTGCTTGTGCTATACCTGCATAGCAAGAGTTCCAATAGTTTAGCGGAGTATCTAAGTCTTCGTGATCATAGTCCTCCCAAAAGAACATAGCCTCGTTTAGGCGAGAATGTTCTCCTCCTGCACGCTCCTCTGCATTGTCTGTTCGCGCCTCAAGAAAAGAGAAATAACTAGCCTCAGGATATGCACCTGAAAGCAATTCGGCTATCTTTTCTTCACTGTCAATCCTTACATCAAACGAACTATCAGGGTTCACACCAAGAAAGTCTTGACAAGATGAAAGAACAACTATAAATATTATAAGTAGAGTTTTCCTCATATCTTTTTTCTATTCATTAAAATCCAACATTCAAAGTCATTGTGTACTGTTTCGGAGTAGGCATAGACACACCACCAGATTTGTAGAACTCAGGGTCTTGTCCTCTCAGTTTCTTATCAGAGTATATCAAGAAAGGATTTGTAACATTAACCCTAACATTTACATGGCTTAGACTTAACTTGCCTACCAAATCCTTTGGCATATTATACGATAATGATATGTTCTTCATGCGAACAAAACTTCCATCTGCAACTCTGTTTTGAGAGTAGTTGTAAGTATTATATGCCCTCTCAATGTTTTCTTTACCAATAATCTCTATCAAATCTCTTGAAGGAAAAACAGGTACCTCTGTTGTCATCTGGTCACCATTGTTTATCCAACGGTCGTAGTATTCTTTTGAGAAAACATTCAAGTCTGCAAATGCTGGGTCAAAAGTCGGGTTAAGACGAATCTTATTGCCTGCCTGCATAGTGATGAAGAATGAAAGCTCAAAATCTTTATATCTGAACGAGTTTGAAAGACCACCTATGTATTGAGGTTCTATAGGTCCGTGATAAATCAGATATGATTTTGAATATTGATTATCCAAGAAGTCTGCACCAGATATATTTTCGTTAGTACCTTGGTTAGAAGGATACAAACCAAAATCAAAAGTAGGTAGCCCCTGACTGTTTAGCCCTTGATAGTTGAAAGAAAACAACGAACCACGAGGGAAATCAACAATGTTACCTCTACCAGTACCTGAAACCATGTCGAATGTATTTGGCACATTTAGCAGTCGTGTTATCTTCTGATTCATAGCACTAAGAGTAAGCGTCGTGTTCCAGCTGAAATCTTTTGTAGATATGTTCTTTGTGCTAACCAAAAGCTCTATACCTCTTGTGCGCATATCACCAAAGTTGGCATATTTATAATATTGACCTCCTACACCTGATGTTCTAACCAAGTCTATCAAGTCAAAAGAATTACGCTGATATAAATCTAAGTTTAGCCCTACACGACCTTCATACAGACCTAAATCAAAGCCAAGATTAAACTCATACATCTTTTCCCAGGTCAAATCTCTATTCTCCAAATGAAGAATACGAAGAGCATTTTCACGGTCAGCAATATCATATCTATTCAAAATAGTGTTGCGGAAGATAGCAGTTGAGTTTATTGCGTGCTCATTCATCTTTGCTGTAAGACCGTAGCTTGCACGAACAGCAAGTTTTGAAATATTCTTCTTGTCCTTCATGAACGCCTCTTGGTCCATATTCCATTTAGCACCAACATTCCAAGTGGGTAGCCAACGAGAACGAGAACTCATACCCGCCGTGTTAGAACCTTCATAGTTTATCACAGTGTTGAAGATATATTTACCCCCATATCCATATGTTGCATTAGCAGAGAATGTTATTCCACGCTGATACTTATTAACCAATCCAAAGTAGTTGTTACCTTCGTTTGTAAGTTTGTCAAAAATAAGTGGGTTGGTAAATATCTGGTTTCCCCTGTCATATTGAATACCATATCCTTGGAAAGGAGTAATACTTCTGTTGGCATATCTTATTTCAGAGAAAGCAAACGCACGTATGTCATGCTCATCAATCTGCTTACTATAGTCGGCAGCTATACGTCCCATATAACTGCGAAGATAATTTTCTGTCTTGTTGAAAATACCTCCATGAGTCAAAGCAACCTTTGGCTGGAATTGTGGATTCTCTTTATCTCTGAGCAAATATATGTTTTGTTGTGCCACATAAGGATTTTCGTTTGCACGGAAAGCCTGCACAACATTTGACTTTTCTGTTATGAAATGCGACGAACTTGTTGAAGCACTACGCACAGAAGCAAGAGCCTTAAACTCTAAGTCCTTATTCAATTTGTATGAAACTTCTCCTTGCACTTTAAGGTCAAGAACGTTAGTGTGCATATAGTTGTTATCATACTCGTTGAAGATATTGAATGGTGCCCAGTTGTTTCTATAATATTCTAGGTTGCCATTCTCATCTTTTCCTCTCAATGTTCTACTTGTTCCGAGAGCATAAGAGAAAGGATTTATGTCGAAATCACGTTCAAAAGTACCGATAACAGTATTCTTTCTTTGCTCAATAGCTCCTTGTGTCTTTTGCTTTCTGATGTTTCCTTGTGCAGAAAGAGTTACTCTCAGATTGTCATTCCAATAGAATGCACTCTTGAGATTAGCAGTAACACGCTTCACATTATCTGTTATTGTCCAGCCTTTGTCATCATAATATCCAATAGATGCATACATGGTTGAGTTCTTACCTCCACCTGAAAGAGTTATAGAGTGACTATGAATTGGACGGTAAGTAAATATATCTTCGAACCAATCTGTATTTGCATACTCCCTTGACTTAAAGAATTTATTTCTTGCCTCTTCTGTATTCTCTATGTAGTAATTACCCGTTGCCGGATTTATTGTATTTATCCCCTTGTACAACTGATAATAAATACCACTTCTACGACCATAGAGTGATTCCTTCAATGAGAAGTATCCTTTTCTTTCCATTTCTTGATATACAAGCAAAGTTTGCTGAGAATTGAGCAAATCAAAAGAACTATAAGAAGGACGTTCACGTACACTCAGCTCGTAAGAGTAGGTTATCTTGTTTGGAGTATCTCTTTTACCCGAGCGAGTAGTGATAACAATTACCCCGTTAAGTGCTCTTGCTCCATATATAGATGTAGCAGAAGCATCTTTCAACACCTGTATATCTTCTATGTCGGCGGCATTAAGTCCTGCCACAGCCGAGCTTATAAGAGTTACAGCATCACCTGACGCAAGCTGGTCAAGCGATAGAGATACGATGTCTTCATAGACTGCTCCATCAATAACCCATAGAGGCTGAACATTACCGATAATAGATGCTCCCCCGCGAATGTTTATGCGTGGAGCAGAACCGAAACTACCACTTATGTTTTGAATAGAAAGACCTGCTACTCTACCCTCCAACATTCTTGATATATCTGCAACACCATCAAGTTTTATGTCATCAAGTTTTACCGACGAGGCTGCACCTGTAAAGACTCTATTCTTTATTGTTTGATACCCCGTAACGACTACTTCTTCTATCTCCTTTGAGTTATCTTTTAGTTTAACATTGATTTTTTTAGAAGTAATCTTTACTTTCTTTGTTTCCATACCGAGGAAACTTATTTCTAAGGTTTGCCCCATTGTAGCTTTGACAGTAAAGTTACCGTCCAAATCCGTACTACTTCCTTTCTTTGTTTCTACAACAAACACGGAAGCACCCATTAGTGGGTCGCCAAACGAATCTGTAACAGTTCCTTTAATATCTACTATTTCTTGAGCAACAGATGTGCTGGCAATAAGCATAAACAGCAGTGACAACACACCTTTAGTAAGAGAAGATATATTCATATTTATAATTATTTACCCTATATTTATTCGTTCTTTTATTCTCAATAACTTTTCCCTACAACTGTATTGTAGCTCCTGCATATATTCCAAAAGGATGTCCTGCACGCAAACCAGACGGATGTCTTGAAACGATGTACTTCTTGTTAGTTAGGTTTACTGCGTTAAGGTTGAAAGTAACGTGCTTGTTCAGTCTGTATTTTGCAGATGCATCAAGAATCAAGTGAGCAGGCACTTTTTCTCGCTCAGCTATTAGTCCTTGTCCCGGCTTAGTTCTCATATCTCCATTATATCTTGCACCAATATTTGCCTCAAACTTGCCCCACTCGAAACCTAATTGAGCATTCAAAGAATGTTTGAATATGTAAGGAATTTCGTCTCCTACAAACACATTTCCCCAAGAGTTACTGTCGAACGAGTTTCTCATCTCTGTGTCTGTATATGTATATGATAGTTGCATAGGAAGTTTAACTTCGTATGTAGAAGGTATAGGTTGGTAGCGAACAAGAAACTCAACACCTTTTACCATAGCTTTACCTACGTTGAACTGGTCTAATGTTCCCAATCCACCAGATGCTGCAAGGTCGCTCCCTAACATATTGCTATATCTATTGTAGAAACCTATCAACTCTGCTGTCATATTACTAGTTGCTGCACGCGCACCAACTTCCATGTTCATACTTTTTTCTGGTTCTTGATATAGTTCTGCACTAGGAGGTGAAAATCCTTTATGCACACCTGCAAACATAGAAAACTCTGGAATGAACTGATAGTGTACACCAAAGCTAGGAATAATGGCTTTAGCTGAGTTAGGAGTCTCTATTCTTACTTTTCCTGAGCGACGTACATCTTTTTTTGTATAGTCTTTCTTTAGTAAATCAACATCTTCATATCTCACCCCAGCAGTAACAGTTACCTTCTTATATTTCATTTTTCCAAGAAAATATGTAGCCAATGCTTCTGCCGATGTTATTCTGTTTGATTGTGTTCCCTGTATTCCTTCAAGGAAAAGTTTCATTACTTTATTTTCCATTGAATAAGCATCTTCCCATTGGAATCTGTCTTCAGAATCTTCATGGTAACGTAGTCCAAGCTCTAGGTCGAAGTTTATGTCGTTTACATAGAAGTTGTATTGAGCCTTTGTTTGCACACCTTTAGAGTGATATTTACGGTTGTTTGCTCTCACAATCAACGACTCTCCTATATAGTCTGACGTACCGTTTATGATATTGTAATATTTACTGTTTGTTTCAGGGTCGCTCAACACACTTTCCAGTGAACGTTTTTCGTCTTTTGTAACCCCTGCTCTTACGTCGTTTAGCTTATACCAATTACGGAAGAAGTAATTATAATATGCGTTTGTTGTAATCTTCAAGTTTGGCGATATGTTCAATAAATATGTAGCAACATATTGATTATGCCTTGTCTTGATATTATCTTTTTGCGAGCCAGCATATCTGAAATAAGGATTGGCTTTGAAGTCTTTTTCTGTCAATCCCAAATAAGTTTCGTCTGATTTCTCATTAGCATATCCAAACTTCAACTCTAATGCATGATTAACTCCTTCTTGGTTGTCGGTTTTAAGCATAACTTTTGCTATAAAATCATTACGTCTAAAACCGTCAGTGCGTCTATCCTCATACTTCTTAAACCCATCAGATTGGTATCTAAGATACTCCACTAAATATCCGAAGTGTTTATACATATTCCCCACTTGGGTGTGAGATTTCATTGTATTGAACGAGCCATAAGAGAAAGATGTTTTAGCCAACAGATTGCTAGGTATAGGTGTAGACACCATATTTATAGCTCCCCCTGTTGTGAAAGGTCCATATTGCACCTGACTACTACCTTTCAGCACCTCGACAGCAAACATACGTGCTGCGTTAGGGAAATAATATGCTGCTGGAGCAGAATATGGTGCTGGCGAGGCAAGTATACCGTCTTCCATTATAGATATACGTTCGCTACGCTCTGCTTTAGTACCACGCAAGCTGATGTTAGGTCTTAGTCCGAAACCATCTTCTTCATACATATTGACCCCAGGAACAGCTTTCAGCATTCTGTTTATATCGGTATATCCCAGTTTAGATAATTCTTCCGGAGAAATGTAATAAGCAGACCCCGTTCTGTTGCGGGCTCTGAACTTGCTCCCCAATATTTGTCGTGACTGAACGACAACTTCTTTAATTTCAAAAATAGAATCATTCATACTTGTGGTAGTCTGTGCTTTAGCTACGAAACCAGACATACACAAAGCTGCCACAAGCAACGCTTTCTTGTACATAATTTGTTATACAACCTTTAGTTTTTAATCTGTTTATTCAAAAAGAAATAGCAAAAAAAATGCCCCTAAAGGAGCATTAGAACAACACAATTAGACTAATAGAGGCAAAACCTAGTTACTAAAAGCCGTGTGTAAGGACAATTCATTCAAATGTTAAATAATAGTGCAATTAAAAGAATATGCCCTTTATTTCTTTTGCAGGTGCAAGGTTACCTCTACACAAATAGGTATACAATCACTAAATATGGTTAATACAAACAGTTCTTATACCTACTTCTAGGTATTTATATAAGCAAAACCACCATAAAAAGGTAGTTTTTGCCACGTACTACTCACTTCTGAGGATAAAAAATACCATAAAATAGTGATTGACTATATTTTTCCTAGTTGCTTTTTTATACATTAAAACAGCAAAACAGCTATTGAAAAAGCACGAAAGTGGCATAGCTAACTTTCTAGCGTGAAAGAGATTATCTGAAAAGTATATTTTCCTCAACAAAAAGCTCCAAATAAAGAGTTTGCAAACCATATATAGCCAACTTGCAAACCATATATAAACAAGAAACAGACTATATACAGTTTAGAAGTAAAGTATATACAGTCAGTTTTTCAAGACATAACACCCTATGAGAAACAACAAGCCTAACACCGGCAAACGATAATGGTTTATAGCATAATTTATAATTATTCAGCCCTACATATTTCTAAGATTAACTATATTTGCCGAGTTTAACGATACACATACACACTACAAAATGGAAAGATACAGTAAGATAAACAACATCACAGGTTGGATAGTTTTTGCCATAGCTTTGTGCGTTTATTGCCTAACAATAGAGCCTACGGCTAGTTTTTGGGATTGCCCTGAATTTATTCTAACTGCATATAAACTAGAGGTGGGACACTCTCCGGGAGCACCTTTCTATATGTTGGTGGGCAACTTGTTCTCACAACTTACCTCAGATGTTACCAAGGTGGCGCGAATGGTTAATTACGTGAGTGCAACAACAAGTGCAGCTTGTATCCTATTCTTATTTTGGAGTATCACACATCTAGTTAGAAAACTTATCACAGAAAAAGACGAACAAATATCAACAAGCAAGACCATCACAATAATCGGTAGCGGTTTGGTGGGTGCGCTTGTATATACTTTCAGCGATACTTTCTGGTTTTCGGCGGTAGAAGCAGAGGTTTATGCCTTCTCTTCACTATTCACAGCCGTTGTTTTTTGGCTTATTTTGAAGTGGGAAGACGTTGCCGACCAACCTAACAGCGACCGTTTCTTGGTGCTAATAGCATACCTCATCGGGTTGAGTGTGGGCGTACACCTTCTTAACCTGCTATGTCTGCCTGCTGTGGTATTGGTATACTATTACAAGAGAGTGCCTAATGCAAACCTAAAAGGCTCTTTGATGGCTTTGGCACTGTCATTTGCACTCATCGGGATTGTTCTTTACGGGATAGTACCGGGTACAGTGAAAATGGGCGGTTGGTTTGAAGTTTTCTTCGTCAATACGCTTTCTATGCCATACAATAGTGGAGTGATAGCATACTTAGTGGCTTTGGCAATAGCTATGGTATGGGGTATTTACGAAACATTTAAGGTTAAAAGCGAAAAGAGAATGGTAGTGGCTTTCGTCACAACAGTGGCACTTTTGGGAATACCTTTCTATGGTTACGGAACAAAGAGTGTTGTGTATGGAGCTATCATAATAACACTTATGCTGGCAGGACTACTTTGGAGCATCAGAAAAGAAAAAGGAAGCATTTGGAGAATAAGCCCAAGAACACTCAACACAACGCTGCTTTCGCTGATGATGATAGTAATAGGATATTCATCTTATGCAGTTATTATTGTTCGTTCGTCTGCAAACCCACCAATGGATCAAAACTCGCCTGAAGACATTTTCTCTTTAGGTAAGTACCTAGCAAGAGAACAATACTACACTCCGCCTCTATTCTACGGACAAGCATACTCGTCAAAACTAAAACTAGAACAAAAAGACGGATACTGCACACCTGTAAGAAATGTGATAAGAAAAGACTATTATAGAGCAGAAAAAAATAGCCCTGAAGAGAAAGACAGATATGAAAGCAGAGACGGGAAAGTAGAAGTAGAATATGCACAAAATATGTTCTTCCCGAGAATGCATAGCTCTGAACACGCACAGGAATATCATAAGTGGGTAGACATAAAGGGAACTCAAGTGCCATACGATGAATGCGGAAGAGCCACAATGATAACAATGCCCACACAATGGGAAAACATTCAGTTTTTCTTCAATTATCAACTAAAACACATGTATTGGAGATACTTCCTATGGAACTTCGTTGGACGACAAAACGATCTACCAAGCTATGGAGAACCGTATAAAGGAAATGTAGCCACAGGAATATCATTCATCGACAACGCAATGCTCGGTAACCAAGAACTTCTACCTAAAGAACTGAAAGAAAACAAAGGACATAACGTATATTATGGTTTACCTCTTCTTCTAGGACTCATAGGACTATTATGGCAAGGATACAGAGGACAAAAAGGAATTAAGCAGTTTTGGGTTGTGTTCCTACTATTCTTTATGACGGGAATAGCTATCATCTTGCACCTAAACCAAACTCCTATGCAACCAAGAGAACGTGACTATGCTTATGTAGGCTCTTTCTATGCGTTCGCAATATGGGTAGGATTTGGAGTTGCAGCAATAATAGAATTGGTAAACAGAAAGATTAAAGACAAGGAAAACATAGTAGCGATTGCAGTTACAGTGTTAGCACTCTTTGTGCCAATACAGATGGCTTCGCAAAACTGGGACGATCATGATAGAAGTGGACGAACAGCTACTATCGACTTCGGTCAGAACTATCTTTCTACACTTGATGAAAAAGGCAACCCTATAATCTTCACAAACGGCGACAACGACACCTTCCCTCTATGGTACAGTTATGAGGTTGAAGGTTTCAGAACAGACACACGTACTTGCAATTTGAGCTACTTACAGACCGATTGGTATATCGACCAAATGAAAAGACCTGCTTACAACTCGCCTGCACTGCCTATAACATGGGAAAGAAAAGAGTATGTTCAAGGCAAAAACGAAGCCTTGTATGTACGACCAGAATATATGCAGAGGGTGCAACAACTGTTTGACCAAGGCAAGAAAGAAGCAGAAGAAGGAAACGACAGATTATTGAAACAACTGCAAAGTGAGTTTGGCGAAAACCCATACGAACTTAAAAACATAATGAAACACTGGGTTAGGTCGAGCAGACCTGAACGCAACTTGTTCCCTACTGACAGCATAGTTATAAAGATAGACAAAGAGGCTGTACTTCGCTCTGGTATGAAGATTCCGGAAAAGCTAAACGGGGTTATTCCGGAATATATGGAGATAAAGATACAAGACGAAAAAGGAAAACCAAAGAATATGTTAAGCAAGAGCGAACTGATGATGCTCGAGATAATACAAAATGCTAATTGGGAACGTCCTTTATATATGTCTATGACCGTTGGACCAGGTGTTCACTTTGCCGGACTTGAGAAATTCTTTGTAGAAGAAGGATTGGCATACAGAATAACACCTTTCGACAACGAAAAACTTGATAATAGAGCAGATACAGAAAAGATGTATGACAACTTGATGAACAAGTTCAAGTTTGGCGGAATGAACAAGAAGGGTGTATATCTGAACGAAGACATTATGAAGCTATGTCATACACAAAGACGAATATTTGTGGTATTGGCTGACGAGTTGATTAAAGAGGGCAAGAAAGAAAAAGCTAAGAAGGTGTTAGACTATGTAGAAGAACAGCTACCTGAATATAACATACCATACGACTGGATGAACGGTGCAATAGACATGGCTAATATGTATTACAAACTTGGCGATACAGAAAAAGCAGACTATATAACACAACAGCTTGCTGAAAAGTCTATTGAATATTGCATGTGGATATTGAGTTTGCAAAACGGTAAAAGACAAAGTATGCAATCTATGTTTAGAAGACATTTTTCTATACTAAACGAATTGATAAAAACATCAAAAGAAAATGGCAGAGAAAACATAGAAAGCGCAATTTCTAAGAACCTTGATGAGATTTTTGCAGTCTATAAGGCTCTGGAAGGAAGATAACAGACAACACACAAGATGATAATAGAACAACCACCAAAACTCTTTAGGGCACTCTATCCTGAAGCTATATTCAGAATGAACCCTAACGAGAAGTCGGTATATTTAACCTTTGACGATGGACCTATTCCAATAGTAACACCGTGGGTTATTGACTTGCTGAACCACTACAACATAAAGGCTACGTTTTTTATGGTAGGAGATAATGTGAGGAAACACCCCGAAGAATACAAGTTGGTGGTGGACAACGGACACAGAATAGGCAATCACACATACAACCACCTAAAAGGTTTCAACACCTCGTGTAAGGATTATATGGACAACATAATGAAGATGCACGAGATTGTTCCTACCGATTTGTTCAGACCACCGCACGGACATTTGTGGAGGTTTCAATACAAAGAAGTAAAGAAACACTTCAAAGTGATTATGTGGGATTTAGTAAGCAGAGACTACAGTAAGAGAATGACGCCCGAAGAAGTTCTCAGAGGAGTGAAGAAGTATGTAAGAAACGGCTCGATAATAACCTTTCACGACTCCCTAAAGAGTTGGAACAACGGCAACTTGAAATATGCCCTACCCCGCTCGATAGAACATATTCTGTCGGAAGGATATGAGTTTAAGACGCTATAAGTAAACTACTATAAAACAAAGAAATAACACCCTCGCTACAAACCATATATACTTTAGTTGCAAACTAAGTACAGTTGAGATGCAAACCATATATAACTGGTTTGCAAAGTATATATAAACAAGAAATCACACTATAAGAGCATAAAAAAGTTTTGTAAAGATGATAAACACCGTATGCGTATACAGTGCATCAAGCACACAGATAGACAAGGCATATTTTGACGATGCAAAAGAGCTTGGGAAGATATTGGCTGAAAAGAAAATAAGCATCGTAAACGGAGCAGGAAACATGGGTTTGATGAGAGCAGTAACAGACTCTGCCATGGAAAACGGCGGAAAATGCATCGGAGTGATACCTCAATTTATGGTGGAACAAGAATGGCATAATCCAAAACTTAGTGAGCTTATAGTTGTAGACAGTATGCACGAGCGCAAACACAAGATGGCTCAGATGAGCGAAGGAGTAATAGCTTTGGCAGGAGGATGCGGAACTTTGGAAGAACTTATGGAGATTATCACATGGAAACAATTGGGGCTTTTCCTGCACCCGATAGTGATTCTAAACACTAAGGGCTATTACAACCCACTCTTAGAGATGCTCAACAAAGCCGCAGAAGAACGTTTTATGAGAGAAGAACACAGAACAATATGGAGCGTGGCAAACACTCCAACAGAAGCTGTGGAACTATTAACCAGCACCCAAAAATGGGACGAAAGCGTTAGAAAATTTGCTTATATATGATTGATGTCATATATCCTTTATCGCAAACAGTAGACTCATTCCCTAAGAATGATGTATTTGTGGTCGTGGCAATAATACTATGTACCATATTAACTACCATAGCTATTGCCAACGCCAAAGATGTGTTGTGGAAACAGATAAAGGAATTTTCAACCAACAGAGAGGTGTCTAGCATCTTCGAAACAGCATCAATAGAAAACAGTTCGTATCTGTCGTTGCTGACAACACAATTCTTCCTATCATCAGGAGTAATATCATACTATATATTATACTATAGCAACTCCGAATGGGTGGTGAAATATAGCAGTTGGCAGATTATTCTGTCTGTAGGAGCAATATTCTTACTTTACTTCATTGCAAAAGTTACACTATATTCATACATCGGTTGGATTTTTTTCAGAGGCAATATTATAGACACATGGTTTAAGAGCTATTACACAATAATACACGCTTTGAGCATATTCCTATTGCCTTTTTTGTTCGCAACAATATATCTCAACTTATCAATAAACACTGTGCTTTTTACGGCTTTAGGACTACTGTTTCTGTCAAAAGTATTGATATTGTATAAGTTATTCAATCTTTTTTTCAAGAATATATATACAACATTGCCTTTATTTTTGTACTTTTGCGCCCTCGAAATAGTACCCTTACTTTTGCTATACAAAATATCGGGTGCTAACTAGAAAACAATAACAACAAAACTGTTACAGCCTTGAAGATTAGCAGAATTTTGATTTCGCAACCAAAGCCAAGCACAGAAAAGTCGCCATACTACGACATTGCAAAAAAATTTGGAGTGGAGTTGGACTTTAGACCTCTTATACAAATAGAGAGGTTATCGGCAAGAGAATTCAGACAACAAAAGATTTCTATCCCAGAGCATACGGCAGTAATCTTTTCATCAAGACATGCAATAGATCATTTCTTTAATCTTTGCGTTGAATTGAGAGTTACTATACCGGAAACAATGAAATACTTCTGTATCACAGAAACCGTTGCTCTGTACATACAGAAATATGTCCAATACAGAAAACGTAAAGTTTTCTTCGGTTCAACAGGCAAACTTGACGACTTGATGCCGTTCATCACAAAACACAAGACAGAAAAGTTTCTTATCCCAGTGTCGGAAGTACACAACGGAGAAGCCAAGAAAATGCTTACAAAACTAGGTGTGGAACATTCTGAGGCAGTAATGTACAGAACTGTGAGCAGTAAGTTTGACGACAAGGAAGTGTTTGATTACGACATGGTTGTTTTCTTTACTCCAACAGGAGTATTATCTCTTAAAGAGAATTTTCCTAACTTTGTGCAAGGAGATATACAAATAGGAACTTTTGGAGCAACAACAGCTCAAGCGGTAAAAGACGCTGGACTAAGACTTGACCTAGAAGCTCCAAACTCGAAAGCAACATCAATAACAGCGGCACTAGAAATATTCTTGAAAGAAAACAAGAAGTAAACAGTCGCCGCACAAACATAAATAAGGCGTGTTTACACTATCGAAAGCCGAAAGGTTACATAAGAAGAAAATAATAGACCAAATATTTGAAGGTGGAAAAGCTAAGTCTTTTTCCACCTTTCCAATACGTGTGGTTTTCATGCCTATATATGACGACGAGCCTGAGCAAGCACAAATAATGATAAGCGTATCGAAGAAACGGTTTAAGCAGGCTGTGAAAAGAAACAAAATAAAAAGACAGATTAGAGAAGCATACAGGCTGAACAAAAACAGCCTCATCAATCATCTGAAAGAAAAGAATACTAAACTTGCAATAGTATTCATATACATAGCCAACGAGATTCACAACACACACTTGGTAGAAAGCAAGATGAAACTTGCCATTTCTAAAGTGACAGAAATGACCTGAACGATATGGAAAACAAAGGCAATACTCCATTTGGCAGAAAGGTGTTAAACCTGCTTAGCAAAACCCTATCTACCTTGCTACTATTGCCGATATTCTTTTATCGTGCAGTAATATCTCCAATTACCCCACCCTCTTGCAGATACACCCCTACTTGTTCTAAATATGCCATAGAGGCAATAAAAAAGCACGGGCCAATAAAAGGATTTGTGCTTGCTGTGAAAAGAATATTCAGATGTCACCCATGGGGAGGTTCTGGATACGACCCTGTTCCATAACAATGACAGCATAAACAAATAAACACCCTAAAATAGCTTAGTTAGATGGCAGACATAATAGACACACATACTCACAAAAGAGATAGAGAAGATATTTCTATTATAAACATCTCGCTGACGGAACCACTTCAGAATCTACCTAAATATTTCTCTGCTGGAATTCATCCTTGGCACATAAATAAAGTAAGTATAACTGAGTTGCAAACTCTTCTGAGTCTATTTTCAACTCTTAACGGTTTAGTTGCAATTGGAGAAGCAGGTATAGACAAGCTAATAACCACCGACTTACAACTACAAACAGATATCTTCAGAAAACAAGCTATTATTGCAGACCAACTCAACCTACCTTTGATTATCCACTGTGTTAAGGCTCAACAAGAGATAATAGCAGTGAAGAAAGAAATTAAGCCAAAGAACACTTGGATTGTACACGGTTTTAGAGGGAAAAAAGAACAAGCCAAACAACTAATAAAAGCAGGAATAATGATGAGCTTTGGTCTTTTCTATAACGAGGAAGCTATAAAATGCGTGTCAGATGATAACCTTCTAATAGAAACCGATGATTGCGACACAGACATAATGAGCATAGCCGAGAAAGTGGCACAAAGCAGAGGAGTGGACAAAGAACATATCATATCGACAGTTAGTAGTAACATTAAACGTCTTTTTTTGAACACTAACGATTGTAAGTTATACAAAGAGTAGTAACTTTGTAGTTCAATATAAACCAACTAAATAAAAGCGAAATGAACTTCGTAGAAGAATTAAGATGGAGAGGAATGTTACAGGACATAATGCCTGGGACAGAAGAATTACTTAGCAAAGAACAAGTAACAGCATATGTAGGTATAGACCCAACAGCAGACTCACTACACATAGGACACCTTTGTGGAGTAATGATGCTTAGACACCTTCAAAGATGTGGACACAAACCCTTAGCTTTGATTGGAGGTGCAACTGGTATGATTGGAGACCCTTCTGGAAAATCGGCAGAAAGAAACTTGCTTGATGAAAAAACTTTAGCACACAACCAAGAGTGCATAAAGAAGCAATTGGCAAAGTTCCTCGATTTCGAGTCAGACCAACCAAACAAAGCAGAGCTAGTAAACAACTACGACTGGATGAAGAACTTTTCTTTCCTAGACTTTGCAAGAGAAGTAGGAAAACACATCACAGTAAACTACATGATGGCTAAAGACTCTGTGAAAAGAAGGCTAAATGGGGAAGCAAGAGATGGCTTATCATTTACCGAGTTCACATACCAACTGTTGCAAGGTTATGACTTCTTACACTTATATGAAACTAAGGGCTGTAAACTTCAAATGGGTGGTTCAGACCAATGGGGAAACATCACTACAGGCTCTGAATTAGTACGCAGAAAGAACGGAGGAGAGGTATTTGCGCTTACTTGTCCGCTAATAACTAAGGCAGACGGCGGTAAGTTTGGAAAAACAGAGAGTGGAAACATTTGGTTAGACCCTAAGTACACTTCGCCATACAAATTCTATCAATTCTGGCTAAACGTAAGCGATGCTGATGCGGAGAGATATATAAAGATATTCACATCAATAGGCAAAGAAGAGATAAACTCACTTATTGAGCAACACAGAGAAGCTCCACATCAGAGAAACCTACAAAAGAGATTGGCGCAAGAGGTTACTGTAGTGGTACACTCTCAAGAGGCTTTCGAGGCTGCAGTAGAAGCATCTAACATCTTGTTTGGCAATGCTACGAGCGAAACCCTTAAAGCAATAGATGAGGACACCCTTTTAGCAGTATTTGAAGGAGTGCCACAATTCGAGGTAGAGAAATCACTTATTGAAGAAGGAGTGAAGGCTGCCGACTTATTTGCTGAACACACAAAGATTTTCAACTCTAAAGGCGAGATGAGAAAACTAGTACAAGGTGGAGGTGTCTCGATAAACAAAGAAAAGCTAGAAAACCACGATGAAGAGATAAACACTTCACACCTGATAAGTGGGAAATATATACTTGTTCAAAGAGGTAAGAAGAACTATTTCCTTATCATTGTAAAGTAAAAAAGCAGAAAATGTTTACTGTATAACGAAAAAATACAGTAAACATTTGCATATATAATTATACAGCATTATCTTTGCAACGCTTTTTCAAACGAAAAAGTAAATGTTTGGACTATGGTGTAATGGTAGCACAACAGGTTTTGGTTCTGTTTGTCTAGGTTCGAATCCTGGTAGTCCAACACAAAGTAAAGCTCTGAAGATTATTCTTCAGAGCTTTTTTCGTTTGTATAAACAAGAAAGCCTAACAAGTGTGTGCTGAAATAGCATGAACAGATACCCACACAGAGAGGCTACCAGAAAAAGAGTCACACATCAGGCGTGCAGAGTACTAAAAAACACCATTTACCACCTACACGCAAACCATACATTATCAAAATCCAAAATATATACAAACTAGGAGTAGACTATATATACTATATCTGCAAACCATAGATATTCATTTATATATATATATGAAGATATGTGGTTGGAAAAACACTTTCACAAAGCAGAAAAGCAAAAGTCAAGTCTGAAAAAGCACATACGATAAGCAGACAAAATACAGAAACCACGACAAAAAAAACAGAAGTAAGAAGAAAAAATATTCTTTTCGTCTTGCTTTTATTTTCTTTTTTCTTAGCTTTGCCCCGTTATAGCTTAAATGTTGTATACAGTCTTTTAGAATAAACAACAAAATGCTTGCTCTAGAAATAGTGAAAGCATCGTAAAGAACAACATTTTATTAGTCTATAAGTAATATTATGATATAAATGACACTAACAGTTTCGTGACACACACTTCATGAACAAGACAAAAAATCATAGTATAATAATAATGAGAGACATCTACAAAGACAGTGTTTGCTCATTGTTTACTTCTCGTTTATCTGTTAAGCGAAGAGACTCTTTCTATTTTTATTCTAAATAAAAACAGCTTACTTTTCACACTCATTCCGTAGATTGAAGAAGTTGAAAACTTTTTTAGACTACTACTATACACAGCTATTGTAATGTGCACGTAAAACAATCAAAAAAAATAATTTTATGCTAAGAAAAACACTTTTATTACTCGCTTTTGCAACATTTGCAATATGCGCAGGCGCAAAAGAAAAGAAGACAACACTAAAATCTCAGATAAACAACTATCAAAGAGATATGGTGTATTACGATTGTATTCAAACTCCTCTGATAAACAAAAGTTTCCACCAAAACTTTGGAGAAGTATATGAATATGAGTTCAAAACAGACCAGTTGGTAACAATCTTAATTAACGGTAAAACTAAGGTTATACTTATGCCAGGCGATAACATTGAAGCTACAATAAACTATGACGGCAAGAATATTTCGTCTGTGGACTTCAGCGGAACAGAAAAGGCGGTGGCAACAAACAGACTTTATAGAGATGTTGAGGCTATACGTCAGCAGTTAAGATATAAGTCGCAACTTTTGTCGTGCCTAGTGGTAGACGTTAAGCCTAAAGACAGAATAGAACAATCAAGAGCATACCTTGCTAAGGCAAAAGAGTTGGTAGAAAAGGCAGGCAAAAACGTATACAAGGAAGCCGCAAACTATATAATGGCAGAAGTAGAGTCTATGGCATACTTGTCATTCATGGAATACCCAGTAATGTATGAAAGCGGCAGAAAACTAGCCTTAGACAAACAGGAGATAGGAAACTATTGGGAAATAATGGACGGAGTTCAACTAAGAAATGATGATGCGTCATTCAGAAGCCCAGACTATGCAGGACTATTGGCACGCTATTGTTTCTTTGAAAAAGAGAAAAAAGCAAAGAAAGAAGGCAATGAATACAAAATGCCAGCAAGCCTTGAAGACACATACAACGAATTGGCTAGTTTCTACAAAGGCAAACAAAGAGAATTTGTTCTTTACACAGTAATATGTAACTACATAAGAGGTGGAAAAGACCTCGAAAAAGCAGAAAGACTGATAAAAGACTACAAAGAAAAATACGCAAAGAACAAGTCATACTTGAACGTATTGGACAGCTTAATGCAGTAAATCGGAATATTTTTTCAAAACACAAAATATATACCTTACAAAAATCTAATTTATTATGAACAGATTATCTCGTAACGTAAGACTTTTTTGTGCTGTACTAATGATATCACTCATACAGATATGCCTTAGCGACAACTCTATTATGGCGCAAGGAAAAACATCTGACGAGTGGAAGAAAAC
This sequence comes from Bacteroides sp., assembly GCA_030529405.1. Classification (GTDB taxonomy): domain Bacteria; phylum Bacteroidota; class Bacteroidia; order Bacteroidales; family Bacteroidaceae; genus JAUMWZ01. Next base: position 20,194 of record JAUMWZ010000004.1, read on the forward strand.
ACCAATAAGTCTTAGAGTAAGTAACATTCCCTTAGGGCAGGTTATAGAAAGAGTAGCAAAAGAAGCGAAAGCAAAAGTTGTTTACCAAGACGTTGCCTTAGAAGGAATAGACAAACCTACAACTTTGAATGTAAAAGAAACACCGCTTGATGAAGTTATATACAAGCTTATAGGAAAGCAAGACATATCTATTACATTTAGTGAAGGTAGACAAATTATAATAAAGCCTTCGAAAGAAGCACGTGCTACTGACAGTAAAAGATACTTTATTGGAGGTACAGTTATAGACAAAGAAACAGGTGAACCTCTCATCGGAGCAAGTGTAGTAATTGTAGACAACACCGAAGGAGGCGTACAAGGAGTGACAACAGACATTGACGGTAAGTTTAATCTTATGGTAAACCACAAGTCATCTGTTAAAATAAGCTCATTAGGATATGAAAGCGTGTCAATGAGAATAACTATGCCTAAATCGGACATGAAGATTGTTCTTGAGCCAAGTTCGTTCTCTGTAGGAGAAGTTGTAGTTACTGGTTTAAGCAAAAGAAAGAAGGAAAGTTTTACAGGTAACTTCGTTTCTGTGAAAGGTGAAGACCTAAGAAAACTAAGTCCTAATGACTTGCTAAAGGGACTGCAATTCTTTGACCCATCGTTTAAGATTGTAGAAAACAACAGAACTGGTTCTGACCCTAACGCACAACCTGATTTCATCATGAGAGGTGACCAATCTCTTGGCAACAGAAAAGACCTAGGTACTATGGATTTGTTGTTAGACAACGTATCAACAAAACCCAACCAACCGCTTTTTGTTCTTGATGGGTTCATAGTATCTATTAGAAGAATTCTAGAACTAGACCCTGAAAGAGTTGAAAACATAACAATCTTGAAGGACGCTGCAGCTACTGCAATCTATGGGTCAAGAGCATCTAATGGAGTAGTAGTGGTAGAAACAAAAATAGCTCCAGATGGTGTACTCAATGTTTCTTACACTGGAGGACTAACTGTTGAAGCACCTGATTTGACAGACTACAATATGATGAATGCAGCCGAGAAGCTCGAAACAGAATGGAGAGCAGGAGTGTATAACATGAGCATGACTTCACACATGAACAGATATAACGCTCTACGAAGAAACGTATTGGCAGGTGTAAACACATACTGGCTTTCTCAACCACTAAGAACAGCATTCAAGAACAGACATTCCCTTACTGCTGCTGGTGGTACAGAAGTATTCAGATATAGCTTGGGCTTAAATGTAAACAACAACCCTGGTGTTATGAAGGGCTCATCTAATGAAAACAAGAGCATAAACTTCAACATGAGCTACAGAAAAGAGAAGCTTAACATAGGAGCAAACATCAACCTTGCTGAGGGTACAGGAGACAGGTCGCCTTATGGCTCTTTCTCTCAATATGTAAGAATAAACCCTTACTATGTACACACTGACGAAAACGGGCAAGAGTTGAAAGAGTTAGACCATTTTGTAGGAAGAACTTCAACCCCAATAGTAAACCCACTATTTGACGCCACAGTAGGTATAAAGAACTTCACAAAGAATCTTACCATATCTACAAACTTAAACTTGGAGTACCGCATATTGCAGAACCTTAGAATTACAGAAAGTTTATCGTACACAAGAGGTATAGCAAGAGCAGAAAACTTTATGCCTGCAAACCACACAAGATTTGCAATAGAAACAGACAAAACAAGAAAAGGTAGCTACACTAAGAACACAGGAGAAATGACTTCTTGGTCGAGCAACTTTGGTATCAACTATAACTGGGCCAAAAGCAAACATCTTGTAAGTACATTTGCCAACTGGACCATCAGCGAAGACAGAAACAACTACGTCAATCTTTCAGCTAGAGGATATCCTAGTATACACATGGACGACTTCATTTTTGGTAGCAAGATGGACAACAATCCTTCGGGAACAGAGGGGATAGCAAGGGCTATGGGTTTCACAGGTCAGGTATCTTATAGCTATGACAACAAATATTCTGTAGACTTCAACCTAAGAGGCGAAGTGTCTTCTAGATATGCTAAAAAGGAAATTACTCCTTTCTGGTCTACTGGATTTAGATGGAATGCACACCAAGAAAAATGGTTGCAAGGCAGAATATCTAACCTTGTGTTCCGTGCTACTTACGGTATCACTGGAGACCAAAACTTCAGCCCTTCTGAGGCTATAGAATATTACACTTTCTCAGGAATGATGAAGCCATACACTTCTTTCCCTTCATTAGGAGCAAAACTATCAGCACTTCACAATCCAACATTGGAATGGGGCAAAACTGACAACTTAGGAGTTGGTATGGACGTAGGTTTCTGGAACAACAGAGTGAATATGTCTATAAACTACTATAACAACATCACAAGAAGAATGCTTACTCAGTATGACCTTGCACCTTCTACAGGGTTCGATTCGCAAACAATCAACTCGGGAGAAATTCAAAACCAAGGTTTTGACTTAACGGCAAACGTTATAGCATATCAAGACTTCAAGAAGGGAATTAACTGGACACTTTCGTTCAATGCTAACCACAACAACAACAAGATACGTAAACTTTCAGCTTTCCTAAAGAAACTGAACGAAAGACAGCTAAACTCTGCAGGTGCACCTGAACCAGTGCTACAAGAAGGACAATCAACTTCTACATACTTTGCAGTACGCTCTTTGGGTGTAGACCCAGCTACTGGAAGAGAAGTTTTCTTAACAAAAGACGGAAAGAGAACATTAGACTGGTTGCCAAACCACAAAGTTTCTGTAGGAAACACTACTCCTACATTAAGCGGGACAATAATGTCTGGTTTCAATTGGAAAGAATTCTCATGTATGTTGGGCTTCTCTTACAGATTAGGAGGTATAATATACAACCAAACTCTTGTAGAAAAGATAGAAAATGCCAACATAGCATACAACTTGGATAGAAGAGCTGCAGAAGACAGATGGAGTAAACCTGGTGACGTGACACGTTACAAAAGACTAATGGAAGGACAGGCTGGAACACTGGCAAGTACGAGGTTTATAATGAAGAATAATGAATTAAATCTAAGTTCTATAGGGTTAGGATACAGATTAAATAGAAACAAGTTCAAGTTTCTAGAGAGTTTGAATATCGATGTTCTATCATTGAATTTCGTAACAAACAACCTTCTTAGAATATCTTCTATAAAGATGGAACGCGGATTAGATTATCCTTTTGCACGTTCATACTCATTGAATATGTCAATCATTTTCAAATAAACAAAACCTATAAAGAATATGAGAAAAATACTATATAGCGCCCTTTTGGCATCTACTTGCTTTGTTGCAAGTTCATGCGCAGATTGGTTTGACATAAATCCGAACACAGACGTAACTGCAGAAAAGCTGTTCTCTACAGAAGACGGATATTATAGCGCATTGCAAGGAGTTTATGTTTCTATGACAAAACAAAGCTCATACGGAGAAGAGTTCACTTTTGGATTCATGGACCAGCTTGCACAGATATATGACTATATGCCAGATGGTATATCAAATCCAAATGCCATCTATACATACAACGGAAACAACGCTTATGGTTCTAAGAGCAGAATAGAAAACATCTGGAAAAGTTCTTACAACGCAATAGCAAACACCAATAACCTAATAAAATGGTTGGACAAGCAAGGCTCAAGCGTAGTGAAAAATCCGCAAAATCTAAAAATGTTATATGGCGAGGCGTATGCATTGAGAGCTTTCCTTCACTTTGACATACTTAGAGCTTGGGGCGAAATGTCTTACTCTTATAACCCTATTGAAGAAGTAAAAGTTATGCCCTACAGAACAGAAGCTAACTCAGACCGTAAGCCTCTTCTAAAAACAAGCGAAGTAATTGCTAACATATTGTCTGACTTGGGGAAAGCAAGAGAATATCTTAGCTATGAGAAAGATATGAACATCAAAAAAAGCGCAGTAATGCACGATGATAGAAGATTCAGACTAAACTATCACGCCGTAAATGCTATGCTAGCCAGAGTTCATAGCTACAACCAAAACTCAGAAGAAGCAATTAAATATGCTAAAGAAGTTATAGAAAACTGCGGATTAGAGCTAGTTACAGGTAATGACCAAGACCCTGCACTGTATGCTGAAACAATATTCGGACTAAACTTAGATAAGATGGAAGAACTTATCAAATCTAAATTTACAGAAGGAGACAAACTGACAACACACCTATACACAAATATCCAAAAGTATGAAACTATCTTCGGAGTATCTGGAACAAGTGTGGGAGATATGAGAGCAAAGTCTACAGCATTCTTTAGATTTCAAGGAGAAGGTAAAATTATAACTCGTAAATACACTACAAACAACAACAAAATTATACCTTTGATAAGACTGCCAGAAATGTATTACATCTTGACAGAGATGTCTCCAATAGACGAATGTGCTGAATACATTAACACAGTTAGAAACAAGAGAGGATACTCAATAAGTAACAACGTGAGAATAGCCAATGAGTCTGAAAGAGTAAACGCTCTTAACGATGAATACAGAAAAGAATTCTTTGCAGAAGGACAATACTTCTTCTTCTTGAAAAAATATGGCATCAGCGACCTAAAATATGCAGGAGGAGTGCGTCTAGGCAAAGAAAGATATGTGTTCCCACTGCCTGATGCAGAAAAAGAATACGGTTGGATTGAGGAAGAAGAACAAGAAGAAAGCAAAGAAGGTAAATAAAAGAACAATAAAACAGAAAATATTATGAAACTTAGAAATAAATATATATTTGGGATATTGACTCTTGCTTCTTTGTTAAGTGGATGCATACAAGAAGATGTGCCTACATTTGATAAAGACTCAGATGCAGTTTATTTTCCTGAAAACAAAAAAGATTTGACCAAAAGAGTAAACTTAGGAAACATCATACCGACAGATGACTCTGAAGACACAAAGTTTATTGTGCAGATTAAACTAATGGGGAGAATGTATGACCAGCCAAGAAAGGTTACATTCGGGAAAAGAGCTATAGAAGGATATGATATGCCTGAATTTACAATACCTGAAGTTGTGTTCCAAAAAGGAGAGGTAATAAAAGACATCGAATTTGTATTCAAAAAACCAGCAGAACTAAATAAAGAATACGGAGTAACTGTATTCATTTCTTCAGTAAACTCAGAAGAAACCATCGGAGGTGGAGTATTAGATCATGAGGAAGTAAC
>JAUMWZ010000180.1 GCA_030529405.1 Bacteroides sp.
TTTCTAAAGCAGACATAGCAGGATTTCTATACAAGAAAGGCGGACTTAATAAAGAAGATATAGGACAGATAGAGGTAAATCCTTACTATACTCTGACGGCAATAAAGAGAGAGAAGATGAAGAATATGCTCAATCTTGTGAGAGGAGAAAAGATAAAAGGAATAAACACCATATTTGAGGAAGCTAAGTAGAAATAAGCATATGGAAAACAACTGTATATAGTTTGCAAATCAGTTGTATATGGTTTACAAGTAAACTGTATATAGTCTGTTTTCAAATGATATATGGTTTACTTTTAAGTAGAATAAAGATATAATAAGCAATAAATAACAATCATAAAACACATGAATAGTAAAAGAAATTTTATAATACTCTTAATGAGTTTACTTGTTTCATTTAGTTCTTGTAATAATGAAGAGGTTAGAGAAGATATTAAGGTTGAACAGAGAATAGATATTAGTGAAAAAGAAATAACTAAGAGAATTGTTTTTTCTGAAGATAATGTTATTAAAATCTCATTTGATGCTACCGACAGTTGGAAAGCAAGCGTAAAAGATAGCGAAAAGAATAATTGGATTGAACTGGAACAAACAGCTGGAACAGCTGGAAAGAAAACAATTACCGTAAAGATTAAAGAAAACGAAAGCTATGACGAACGTAGTGGAGAAATAATTCTAATCTGTGGTAACGATAAGAAGATTATACCTGTGGTGCAAAAACAAAAGAATGCACTTATTCTTACTAGTAATAATCTCTCTGTTGAAGGTAGTGCTTCTAAGGTAAGAGTAGAGGTAAGAGCAAACGTAAAAGTAAAGTATGAAATCAAAGACAACTGGATTGAAGTTGCAGATAAGGAAGATACAAGAGCATTGGTAAGTAATGTTTACGAGTTCAATGTAGACGCTAACGAGGGCAACAAAGAAAGAGTTGGAAAGATTGTGTTCTATAACGAGGCAGACAAAGCTATGTTTGAAACCGTTACTGTAACACAAAAAGCGACCGAAAAATATATAAACATTGAGAAAACAGACTATGCAATAGACCACACAGAGAGTACAGTTGAGGTGCCATTTCAAACCAATTCAAGATGGGAGGCTAGTGTGTCTGATGCAGAAAACAAGTCATGGATTAAGTTGGCTAAAGCTGAAGGAGATGCTGGCGAAAATAGTCTTACACTAAAAGTAAGCCCTAACACTACATACGATGAGCGTAGTGCAGAGATTGTTTTAGTTTGTGGTAAGATACAAAAGACTATAACTGTTACGCAAAATCAGAAAGATGCGATAATAATTACAAGTAATAATGTAAGTGCAGAAAGTAATTCGCAGATAATAAACGTAGAGGTAAGAGCTAACGTTAAAGTAAGATATGAAATCAAAGCAAACTGGATTAAGCTGGCAGAAAATACTGACACAAGAGGTCTGGTAAACACAACTTACAGCTTCAATATAGAGGCTAACAATGGCGACGAAAACAGAACTGGAGAGATAGTATTCTATAACGAAAAAGACAACTCTAAATCAGAAAAAGTTACAATCACACAGAAATACCTCACAAAAGAAATCACTCTAGAGAAAGACTCTTATGTAGTTACTTCCGGCGCATCTACACTCAACGTTCAATTTAACGTTAATGCTGTTTGGAGTGCAAGTATAACTGGCGGAGAAACTAAGAACTGGATTAGACTAAACAATACTAACGGCACATCTGGAAGTAATACTTTGTCCGTGTCAGTAGATGAGAATACAACTCATGATGAACGTAGTGTAGAAATAGTTTTAGCTTGTGGTGCGTGTATACGAACTATATCTGTTGTGCAAAACCAAAAGAATGCACTTATTCTTTCAACTAGAAACATATCTGCAAAAAGCATAACTTCTAGGGTAGATATTGAGGTTAGAGCCAACGTTGATGTTAAGTATGAGATAAAGAATGAATGGATTAGACCTCTAGGAAAGCAAACTAGGGGATTGGTAAGTAATATTTACAGCTTCACAATAGACGAAAACAACGGAGATAGTGAACGACAAGGACAGATAGTATTCTCTACTGACAAAGATAGTAACCTTACTGAAACAATAACTATAACTCAAGAAACAGGCAAACTGATAATCGACTTCGAGAAAGATGAGGTTAGAATAAGCAGTGGAAGTAATAGGGTTGAGTTTGATTTAAGAACAAATGCTGAGATAAAAGTAAAGTCTTACAATTATTGGGCTAAACATATTGAAACAAGGTCTATCACAAACAAGAAGTTGATATTTGATGTTGAAGAAAACAAAACAAGTAGAGAAAGAGAGGCAATAATAGTAGTAAGTGACATAGCTGAGAAGAAAGAGGTACAATTAAAGATAAAACAAGCACCTTATCTTTCTACAAACTTGTCAAGAGACAAAGAGGTTACAGTTCTGCAAAGACATACAAGAGGAAATGGAATAAACTTAGTCATTACCGGAGATGGCTTTGTAGATAAAGACTTAGAACAAGGAGGAAGGTATGAGCAATTAGCAAAAAAGGCGATGGAATCATATTTCTCTATGGAGCCTCTAAAATCGTTGAGAGATTTATTCACTGTAACATCGATAAAAGCTGTTTCTAATTCTAGTTTTATTGGTTCTGGAAATACGGCTTTGAACTCTTATTATGGCAATGGAACTTTCATTGGTATAAGTGATTATAAATGTAAAGAGTATGCTAAGGCAGCACTGTCTACCGAAGATTTGACAGACACTCCGATGCTAATTGTTCTTAATGACAATAAGTGGGCAGGTACATGTCATATGAGTGTGAATGGATTTACAAAGTCAATTTGTCCTTTTGTTAGAGATGATGACTACTTCTTTGAGAAGATGGTGCACCATGAAGCGTGCGGACACGGATTTGGGTTGTTGGGTGATGAATATACAGAAAAACAGAGGATTCCACAACATGAGATAGACAGCTCAAAAAGGCTTATGGACCTGTATGGCTTCTATTTGAATGTAGACTTTACTAACATAAGAAAAGATGTAAGATGGAACAAGTTCTTAGGTCATAACAATTACTACAGAGAGAAAGTAGGAGTATACAGAGGT
>JAUMWZ010000181.1 GCA_030529405.1 Bacteroides sp.
AGTATATATGGTTCAGAAATATAGAATATATAGTCTGCTATAAAGATGTAGCTTTGCGTTGTGTAACCACTTAATAAGCAAAGGGTAGAGTGATGGATTGCGAAGTGTAGAACTAAGAGTATTATAATTAGAAATATTACAGCAAACAAAAAGGGTTGATACTGCTTTTCTAGGAAAGTCAATATCAACCCTTTCTTTTTGTTGTATGTGTTATGCTTTAAGGCATCTTAGGGAACTGCTTAAAGTTAGGCTTTCTTTTTTCAAGGAAAGCATGTTTGCCTTCTTGAGCCTCATCAGTGAAATAGTAAAGCATGGTTGCATCTCCTGCAAGTTCTTGAATACCAGCTTGTCCGTCAAGTTCTGCATTAAGTCCAGCCTTTATCATTCTTAGTGCCAATGGGCTTAGTTCCATCATCTCTTCAGCCCATTGTACGTATTCATTCTCTAATTGTTCCGGCTCGACAACCTTATTTACAAGTCCCATATCAAGAGCCTCTTGGGCGTTATACTTACGACATAAGAACCAGATTTCTCTTGCCTTCTTTTGTCCAACAATACGAGCTAGATACGAAGAACCAAAGCCTGCATCGAAACTTCCTACTCGTGGTCCAGTCTGACCAAATATGGCGTTGCTAGATGCAATAGTCAAATCGCAAACAACATGTAATACGTGTCCGCCTCCAATAGCAAAGCCATTGACAGCAGCAATAACTGGTTTAGGAATGCTACGTATCTGTTTCTGAACATCTAATACACTAAGACGAGGCACACCGTCTTTACCTATGTATCCACCTCTACCTTTCACATTCTGATCTCCTCCTGAGCAGAAAGCCTTATCTCCAGCACCAGTGATGACAACAACACATATATCTGCTTCTTCTCTACATATACGGAGTGCATCACTCATCTCACCCGTTGTTGTGGGAGTAAATGCATTGCGGTATCTTTCACGATTGATTGTTATTCGGGCAATACCATTGTAGTAGTCAAATAATATCTCTTCGTATTCTTTTATAGTAGTCCACTCTCTTTTAGTTTCCATAGTCTTCTTGTTGTTTAATCTTATTGTAATATTCTTTTAGCATTCGTGCTTCTTTATTTTTATTAGTGATGACTTCTACAACGATAGGTTTCTTGCTCCTAGTTGTACTTGTCAGTTCGGCAATAGCAGCTTTAAGTTCCCTTTCATTCTTCACTTGATGATAGTCAAATCCCCTTGACTCAACTATGTTTTTAGCATTGCTTTCATGAACAGCAGTTATAAGTTTGTTCGATTTTCCAGTCATTTTAAGGTCAGACAATGTATGGAATATTCCTCCACCGCCATTGTTTATAAGCAGGATACGTATATCTAAGTTGTCAGTTATACTGTTCCAAAGTACATTTACGTCATAGAAGAAACTCAAATCGCCTATAACCAAGTAGTTCGGTTTAGATGATTTCAAAGCATATCCTATTGCAGTGGAGAGAGAACCCTCTATACCATTGGTGCCTCTGTTGCATAAAACTTCCGTAGCATAAGGTATCTTGTAAAGTTGAGCATATCTCACTGCGGAGCTATTTGCAAGATGTAGCACAGAATCTGTACTTAGTGAAGACAGCAATCGTCCTACTGCTTGCATTCCGGAATAGTTAAAATCGGGGGCAGGAGTGTTTGCACATAGCTCATTCCAAGCATTGTTATAGTCAGAGTTCTTATTGTCTATGATGCCCGATATATGCTCCATAAACTCAAACGGATTTATCTCTACAACAGAAGTAAGTGAGCCGTAAAGGTCTATTATATCTCCGTCTTCTGTGATATGCCAATGTTCAACGGGTGGATACTTACGAATGTACTGTTTAAGTCTTTTAGAAATGATGTGTCCGCCGTATGTTATTAGTAGTTCCGGACGTAGTTTTTCTTTTTCTTCATCATTCATTCGCTCAATAGCTGAGTCGAAATTGTATATTGGGTCAGTAGGTGTTGCTCCGTTAGAGAGGTTTTCTGCCAACCAAACAAAGCTATTTGCCAACTGACGTGATGCTCGTTTGTCAAACTCGTATATTATGCTTGACTGCCCCACAACTACCATTCGTTTTTTGTATGTATTGAGTTTGTCAATCAACACTCTATAATCGTTGTTGTAGAAGCTAAGACCTTGATAACGCGTTATTACTCTTTCGTCGGGCAAGGTAGTAGACTCAAAGTTGAACAAAGGCTCTGCCAACGGCATATTTATATGCACTGGTCCTTTTCCTCTATGATTAGTTTCTAGTATAGCTTGGTTTATCAATCTGTTGCAATACCATTTATCTTCTTCAGTTCGTACTTCGGGCAGATTGACAGACAGCTTAACCAACGAGCCAAACACGTTTGCTTGTGGCAGAGTTTGACCGTCCATTTGTCCTATCCAAGCTATTGGTCTGTCGGCAGATAGTATTATCAGAGGTACTTTCTGATAGTATGCTTCGGCAACAGCAGGATACATATTGAGCAGAGCAGTACCTGATGTGCAACACACAACAACTGGATTTCCGTCGCTAAGTGCCAATCCTATTGCAAAAAATGCTGCACTGCGTTCGTCTGTGATAGAGTGACATTCAAAGTCATCGCAACACGAAATGGAGTGTATTATAGGAGCATTTCTACTTCCTGGACACACTACCACGTTCTTAACTCCATGCGCTCTGAGCAAAGAGATAAGTTGCTGTATGTTTGTTTTGTTGGAATACATCTTTTGTTGTTTTTATGTTGTTGTGGTGTGTTGTCACTCACTGCAAAATAAACCATATATGGTTTATAAATCAGTTGTATATACTTTGCAACTAAACCATATACAGTCTATTTCTAAACTATATACAGTCAGCAAACAGCCTATACACTATCTACAAATTGGTTACAATCTATTATGCCAACACGTCTCCTATACTTCTCATCTTACGTTCTGTTTCTATCCACTCATCATTAAGGTTCGATGACTGAACTATACCACTTCCCGCATAAAGTGTAGCCTTTTGGTTTTCAATATTAGCACACCTTAAATTTACGTAAAGGTCTATATTTTTTTTATTATCTACAACACCCACAAA